>CAZDTC010000361.1:0-2889 GCA_964508125.1 uncultured Candidatus Kuenenia sp. | reverse complement strand
TGGGGCATGAGCGAGAAGGTGGGCCCCGTGGCCTGCCACGTGACCAACGAGCATCCCTTCCTCGGCCGCGACGTCTACGAGCAGCGCGAGTTCAGCGACCACACGGCCCGGATCATCGACGACGAGGTGACGCGCATGCTCAACGAGGCCGCCGACCGGGCCACGAAACTGCTCTCCGACAACCGCGGCAAGCTCGACGCCCTCGCCGGGGCGCTCGAACAGCAGGAGATGCTCGACGACGTCGAGGTGGTGGCGATCATCGGCCCGGCCGTGCCGCGCCGCCCCGGCGACGCAGCGACGGCGGAGGCGACGTCGCCCAGCCAAGCCGCCCGCGGGCCGCAAACTGGGTGACGATGGGGCAATCGCCCCCCGTACCGCTGGCGACCGAGACGGTCGCCCCACGTGGGGCAAGCGTCTCGCTTGCCATGGCCGTTGTGATCCGTCAACCTCTCCGCATGCTCTCCCACGCCGTTTACTTCTCGCTCAAGGATCGCTCGCCTGCCGCGGTGAAAGCCCTGCTCGCCGCCTGTGAGAAATACCTCACCGGCCACCCTGGCACGGTGTCGTTCTCCGTGGGCACGCTCGCCCCGTATGACCGACATGTGAACGACCGCGGCTTCGACGTGGCGCTCGAGATCATGTTTGATTCGCAGGCCGCGCACGACGCGTATCAAATAGCCGAACGCCACACCCAGTTCATCGCCGAGCAGGCGCCCAACTGGGCACAGGTGCGGGTCTTCGACGTCGACGTGACGTCACACCACCCGTCCTCGTGACACCGCGACCTTGCCGCCGAAGCACGTCGCCACATCGCCCCCCGGCACCCGGGCCCGCTCGCTGTAGCGCGACCGATAGTGCCAGCCCCCGCCGGCGCTCTCGTAGCCGAGCGGCAGCGGCGAGGGATCGATCGCGCAGTCGACGAACTCCGGCACCACGAGCGCCGCGTCGTCGAGCGGATGCGGAAAGTTGACGTTCCAGAACTCGCCCGACCCGAGCGGCCGCGGCACCACGCCCGCAAGCACGGCCCGCATCCAAGCCGTCGCCCGCCGCCAGTCGATCGGCGTCTCGCGGCGGTGGTAATGCGACACCGCGAGCGCGGGCACGCCGTGCTGCGTGGCCTCGCGGGCCGCCGCCACCGTGCCCGAGAGGTGGATGTCGACGCCCAGGTTGCCCCCGGCGTTGATCCCGGAGAGCACCCAGTCAGGCCCGTTCCGATCGGCAAACAGCGTCGCGAGCGCGAGCCGCACGCAGTCGGCCGGCGTGCCGTCGACGTGGTAGCGATCAGGCCCCAGTTGCTCGAGCACGAGCGGCCGGTCGGTCGTGACGCGATGGCCACAGCCGGAGTGCGGCTCCTTGGGCGCCACCACGATCATCCGGCACGCCCAGCCGCGGCAGGCTTCCTCGAGCGCGGCGAGGCCGGGAGCGTCGATGCCATCGTCGTTGGTGAGCAACACATGCATCAGGAGCGATCCGCGAGGGCTCCAAGGATCGCCCATACGCCCTCGGCCGCATCGGCCGCGAGCCTGATCACCTCCTCGGCGTCGGTATGGTCGGGCGCATCGGGCCGGGCGACGTTGGTGACCACCGACACCGCCGCCACGTCGAGCCCGAGCAGGTTTCCGGCCACCACCTCCGGCACCGTCGACATCCCCACGGCATCGGCCCCCATCACGCGCAGCATCCGATACTCCGCCCGCGTCTCGTAGCTCGGCCCGAGCAGATAGGCATACACGCCCTGCCGCGCCGGCGCACCGGCGGCCCGCGTGGCGACGAGCACGCGCTCGATGAGCGCCGGCTGATACCAGCGGCCTGCCGGCCGCGCGGGCGTGCCGGCGGCGATGTCGAGCGCCTCGCCCCACGCCCCGCCCACGAAATCGAGATGATCGTTCATCACGAGCAGTTCGCCGCTCTGCATGTCGGGCCGCAGGCCACCGGAGGCGTTCGTGAGCAGGAGCGTGCGCACGCCGAGCGCGGCGAGGAGCTCGATGCCGCGCGTGAGCGTCTCGGCTGGAAAACCCTCGTAGGCATGCACGCGGCCCTGAAGCGCCACGACCGGCCTCCCGCGCAACGTGCCGCACACCACGCGGCCGCGATGCCCCGTGGCCGTGCTCGACGCCAGCCAGCCCGTGTCGCGCGAGTCGATCGCCCAGGCGCCGTCGAGCCTGTCGGCGAGGCCGCCGAGGCCGGTGCCGAGCACCACGCCGAGCGGGGCATCGCTCCCAGCCGTCGCTCGCAGCCCAGCCGCCACCGGTATTCGCGCCGCCGCTTCGATCCGCGCCGCCGCTTCAAGAGCGCCCGCGCGCGGGCGTCTCCCGACCGGTGCCCTGCCCGACTCCCGCACGTCGTCCTCTCTGTCGCTTTCCAGCCCGCGGCGACGGCACCCTTTGCCGCAGCCCCGGCGAATCCGTATTCTCGCCGCATCGCGCGGGTTTTGAAAACCGGGCGACGCCATTTCCGGCAAGGAGAGTCGCCCACGATGCCCACGCGCGCGGAGAAGTTTTCCGGACTGTCGGTCGCGATCGTCACTCCCTTCCGCGACGGCCGGATCGACTACGCCCGCCTCCGCGAGCAGGTCGACTTCCAGGCCCGGGCCGGCGTGAAGTGCCTCTGCCCGGTGGGCACCACGGGCGAATCCCCCACGCTCTCCCACGAGGAGCACGAGCGGGTGATCGCGGAAACGATCGACGCCGCCGCCGGACGCATGCTCGTGATGCCCGGCACGGGGAGCAATTCCACCGCCGAGGCCGTGCGGCTCACGAAGTATGCCGCAAAGGCGGGTGCCGACGCGGCGCTCGTCGTGGGCCCCTACTACAACCGGCCCACGCAGCAGGGGCTCTACGAGCACTTCAAGGCGATCGCCGAGAGCGTCGACATCCCGATCTGCGTCTA
>CAZDTC010000360.1:0-2902 GCA_964508125.1 uncultured Candidatus Kuenenia sp. | reverse complement strand
GCGGCGCGAGCCTCGCGCCGGAGGATCGGTTCGGGCAGGATGCCCGTGTCGCACGTCGCCCGCATCCAGTCCCGGAGGGCCCCACGCATACGCGCGAGATCGGAGGCATGCCCGCTGTCGGCTGGGATGCCGGCCACCTCCTCCGGATCGGCCACGACGTCGAAGAGTTCCTCAGCCGGCCGCGTCGCCCGTGCGAACCAGCCCGCCCCTGGGGGCAGCGTGCCGGTGGCCCGGGCGGCCCGCAGTTCGCCGGTGATCGGCACGCCTGTCGCATAGTCGGGAAGGTCGTCTCCCGGGATCCACGGCAGGAAATGCCGCACGTAGCGAAACCGGGCATCGCGCACCGTGCGTCCGAATCCGGCTGATGCGTCCATCCGATCTCGCACACCGATGACGACGTCCCACGTGGCGGCGTGGGGGCCGAGGAAGCTCCTCCCCTCCATGCAGTCGGGAATAGGCACACCCGCGAGGTCGAGCATCGTGGGACCGAGATCGAGGAGTGTGACGAGGTTGCTTGTGGCACCCGTGGCCGCACCGCCGCCGGGAAGCCTGGCCGCCGCCGCGAACCGCGGCGGCACGTGCACGACGAGCGGGACGCGCAGGCCGTGCTCGGTGAGCGATCGCTTCCCGTGTGGAATGCCTTCGCCGTGGTCGCTCCAGAAGACGACGATCGTGTCGTCGGCAAGTCCATCATCCGCGAGTTCCTTGAGGATCCGGGCCACGTCACGGTCGAGGGCGGCGGCGAGGTCGAGTCGGCTGGCGAGCGCCGAGCGCACGGTCGGCGTGTCGGGATACCAGGGCGGCACACGCATGGTGGCCGGATCGGCCCGGTCGGTCGCCGGCAATTTTTCGCGCACCGCCTCGGCTTTCGCTTCGAAGAGCCCGCTTTCGTGCGTCACGTTGCAGTTGAAGACCGCGAAGAACGGCTGCTTGTGATCCGGTCGATTCCGCCAGTGGGCCTTGTTGTTCGACTCGTTCCAGCCGGCGTCGAACTGCTTGGTGAAGTTGTAGTCGGTCTTCGAGTTATTCGTGCAGTAGTAGCCTGCCGCCCGCAGCAACTTCGGAAACCCGACGACGTGCGGCGGAGCCGTGGCCGCACACCGCATCGGCAGGCTGCCGAGCGTGGTCGGCATCACGCCGGTGATGATCGCGCTCCGCGAGGGCGCGCAGACCGGCGCCGCTGAAAACGCGGCGTCGAATCGTAGGCCTGTGGAGGCGAGGGTGTCGATCCGCGGAGTACGGGCCGGGCCGCCGTAGCAGCCGAGCGTATCCGCGGAGAGATCCTCGGCCGAGATCCAGAGCAGGTTGGGCCGGGGCGATTCAGCCCGGCCGCCCGGCATGGCGATCCATGTGCCGAGAATCGCTGCGCTGACAAGGATCCATGCCTGCCCCATCGTCGCTCCTTCGCCACACGAACCGTCGTTCACCCACCGTAATCGGAGAGCGGCCCGGTGTGCCACGTCATCCGCAGGGCATTCACCACCGCCACGACGTCGATCGCCTCCTGGAGCAGTGCGCCCGCCGCCGGCGGCAGGAAGCCCGCTGCCGCGAACGCCATCCCCAATACGCTCGCCGCCATCCCACCGACGGCACTCTGCAGCGCGATCGACCGCATCCGCCGACCGATATGGAGCAGTTCATCAACGCGTTCGAGGGCCGAATCCATCACCACGGCACCGGCCGCCTCACTCGTGACGTCGCTCGCGGCGCCCATCGCCACGCCCACGGTGGCCGCCGCGAGGGCAGGGGCGTCGTTGATGCCGTCGCCGACGAAGAGCGTCGGCGCCTCCTTCGTCGCCTGCTCCACGATCGCCAGTTTTCCCTCGGGCTGGATGCCGGCATGCACCTCCTTGATGCCCACGAGGTCGGCGAGCCAGCGAACCTCCGTCTCGCGGTCGCCCGACACGAGCATCACGCGGCTGAGGGAGTGCGCGGGCTGGAGGTGGCTCACGAACGTGGCGCCATCGGCCCGCGGCGTGTCGCGAAAACGCAGCATCCCGGCCGTCGCGCCGTCGATCACGACGATGCATTCGAGCCCCCCGGCCGGCGGCGGCAGTTTTTCAGTTCCCTGGGCATCGATGCCCGGCAGTTTCTGGCGGCTCGTGATCACCACTGTGTGCGTCTCATCGGCGCCATTGGGCCGCTTCACGCGGCCGGAGAGCCCCTGGCCGGGTTTCTCGGCGAGTTCCTCCACTTCGAGCAGCCGCACGGAGCGATCGGCGGCCGCCTCGACCACGGCGGAGGCGAGTGGATGCTTGGAATAGGTTTCGAGGCTCGCGGCGAAAGCCAGGAGATCGGCGTCTTGCCAGCCATCGAACGTCGCCACCTCCGTGAGCTTCGGCGTGCCGTAGGTGAGCGTGCCGGTCTTGTCGAAGATCGCGATACGGCAGGTGTCGAGCCGCTCGAGGATCGAAGGATCGCGGATCACGATCCCGCGCTTCGCCGCCAGCGATACCGCGCCGATGATCGCCACGGGGATCGCGATCAGGAGCGGACAGGGGGTGGCCACGACGAGCACGGCCAAAAACCGCGTGGCTTCGCCGCTCGCCCACCAGGCCGCTGCGGCGATCGCCACCGCCAGCGGCGTGTAGAACGCCCCGAGCGAATCGGCGAGCCGGCGCAGGGGCGGCCGCCGCTCCTCGCTCGTCTTCAACACCTCCATGATCTTGGCGTAGCGGCTGTCGCCGGCGACCCGCTCCGTGCGCACTTCGAGCGCAGCCTGCCCGTTGATGGCGCCCGAAAGCACGGCCGACCCGGGCGCCTTCGCCATCCGATACGGCTCCCCGGTGAGGTAGCTCTCGTCCATCGAGCCGCGACCGGCCACGACCGTGCCGTCAACAGGGCAGATCTCGTGGGGCAGCACCACGATCACGTCGCCGACCGCGACCTCCGAGAGCGCGAC
>CAZDTC010000359.1:0-2905 GCA_964508125.1 uncultured Candidatus Kuenenia sp. | reverse complement strand
GAGGCTGAACGGCTTGTCTTTCCACTCGCCTTCGAGGCCGAGGTCACCCCAGGTGCGGATGTCGTCCTTGAGACCGCCGTTGCGGTTTTTGGAGAAGATCGCGTCGACCTCCTGGAGGGAAAGTTTGGCGAGTGGATTGTCCTTGTGGACGAACACGGCGAGCATGTCGATCGCCGCGGGCACGACGGTGGGAGGATAGCCGTGCTTCGCCTTGAAGCCGTCGATCTCGGAAGGCTTCCAGTCGCGGCTCATCGGGCCGAACGTGCAGGTGCCTTCGGTGAGGGCCGGCGGCGCCGACGCCGACCCCTTCCCTTCGATCCCCTCGCGGACGCTCGGGTAGAACTTCTTGAACCCTTCCGACCAGTGTGCCACGAGGTTGTTCATCGTGTCGGAGCCGACGCACTTGAGCGATCCCGACACTTCGCCCTGGGCGCGGGAATAGGGCGTGAGTGCCGGATCGACGCCGTCGGCCGCCTGGGCCACGAGAGCCGCCCATGCCACCACCAGAATCATCCAGGGCCTGCTCATCGTCCTTCTCCGTGCCGTTTTCGCGGGGCCAGGTGCGGCGGAAGCCCGCCCGAGCACGCTATGTGTAGGGGCTGAGTGTAAGGGTTTCGTGAGGACGTCCCAGCAGGCCCGCAAAATCGCCGGCAGACAGGCCCTGGGGTGAGCCAGGCCTGCCGAGAAAACCGTGGCGTGCATCACAAATCCATCCAGTCGTTGGCTTTAGGGCGATTTCCCGTGATCGACTGCCCGGCCTGGGCGGGCCGCTTGGGGCGGGGCGTGGTAAACTCCCGAACCGTCGGACGGAGCCGCGCGGCGGCGGTCGACACCCATCGATGCAACATACGCACGTGACTCTCCCGGCAGGAAACGCCCTCGACCCGCTGACCGCGCGATTGGAATGCCGCGGTCCCGTGGTGCTTCCCGCCCTCCTGCTGTGCGACTTCGGCCACCTCGCCCGCGAGGTGGAACGGCTCGAAGAGGCCGGGGCGGCGGCCCTGCATCTCGACGTGATGGACGGCCGGTTCGTGCCCCAACTCACCTATGGGCTCGTCGTGGTCGAGGCGGTGCGGCGGGCGGCCAAGGTGCCGCTCGAGATTCACCTCATGATCGAACAACCGGAGCGGACGATCGCCGACTATGCCAGGGCCGGGGCCGACATCCTCACCGTCCACGTCGAGGGCGTGGCCGACCCGCGGGCCACGCTCGAAGCGATCTCGGCCCTGGGTCCCAAGGCCCACCTCGCCTTCAGCCCGGAAACTCCCGTCGAGCGCGTGATCCCGTTCCTCGATCATTGCGACGGCGTGCTCGTCATGAGCGTCGAGCCGGGGTATGGCGGGCAGCGGTTCAATCCCGTGGCGATCGAGAAACTCGCGGCACTCACCGAGATCCGTCGCCAACGCGGCGGGGCATTCCGCCTCTGCGTCGACGGCGGCATCTCCACCGACACGGTCGCCGCCGTGGCGGCAGCCGGGGCCGAACTCATCGTGGCTGGGAGCGCCGTGATCCGCGCCCCGAATTACGCCCACGCGATCACCGAACTCGAACACCTCGCGCGGCAGGCCGCGTGAGCCGCATTCACCCTGGAGACTCCTCACCCTGATGGCAGATTCGCTGCTCGTCATCCGTTCCGGCCTCACCGACTACGACCTCCAAGGCCGCATCCGCGGCACGCTCGACATTCCGCTCTGCGCCGAAGGCGTCGCCGAGGCGAAGGCCGCGGCCACCGCGGTCGCCGGGGCGCCGCCCGAGGCGCTCTACACGGCGCCCGATGGCTGCTCGCTCGAGACGAGCCGACACATCGCCCGGGCCTGCGGCCTGCGCGCCCGCCGACTTGCCGACCTCTCGAATCTCGACCAGGGGCTCTGGCAGGGAATGCTCGTCGACGAGCTGCGCGTGAAGCAGCCACGGCTCTACCGCCAGTGGCAGGACAACCCCTGGGCCGTTTCGCCGCCTGAGGGAGAACTGCTCGAGGATGCGTGCAGCCGCGTCGAATCGGCGCTCGAGCGGCTGCTGCGGCGGCATCCGACGGGCCGCGTCGCGGTCGTCGTGCCCACGCCGCTCGACCAGATCATCCGGTGGCTCGCGGCCGGCGAGTCGCTGGGCGATCTCTGGGCTCGCGGCCCCGCGAAAAGCGCGCTCGTCGAACTTCCGCTCACATCGCAGTGGAAGCGGCGGGGCGCGATGGAGAAGGCCCGCCTCTGATCCGGCGCAGCCGCGCCACCTCACCGGGGCTACACTCACGACCATGCCACGCACGGAATGCAGGCCGGACGAGCGAACCGGACAGGAATCAGCGATGGAACGTGCCAGCCAGCCCGCGATGTGGCCCAAACGCGGCGTGCCCGAAGGCCTGTGGCTGAAGTGCGACGGCTGCCAGGCCACGATCTACAAGAAAGAGGCCGAGGAGCTCCTCAACGTCTGCCCGCGGTGCGGGTTTCACTGGTATGTCTCCGCCTCCGCACGGATCCGGCAGCTGCTCGACGACAACACCTTCGAGGAGTGGGACGCCGACCTCAGGCCCACCGACCCGCTGGGCTTCAAGGACAAGAAGCCCTATGCCGAGCGGATCGTGGCCGAGCAGAAGCGGACGGGCCTCTCCGACGCGGCGCTCACCGGCACGGGGATGATCCGGGCGCGGCGGGTGGCCGTGGGCGTCACCGACTCGTCGTTCATCATGGGCAGCATGGGAAGCGTGGTCGGCGAGCGGCTGACGCGGCTCACGGAACAGGCCACGGCCCAGAAGCTGCCGCTGATCATCATCAGCGCCTCGGGTGGCGGCGCACGGATGCACGAGGGCATCCTTTCGCTCATGCAGATGGCGAAGGTGTCGGCGGCGCTCGCGAGGCACTCGCAGGCCGGCGGCCTGTTCATCTCGGTGCTCACGAATCCCACGATGGGC
>CAZDTC010000358.1:0-2924 GCA_964508125.1 uncultured Candidatus Kuenenia sp. | reverse complement strand
TCCACTGGCTCGCCGCCGACGACAAGAAGATTTACGACTACAACTACAAGGCCACCGTGGATGCGATCGCCAATGCCATGAAGGGCAAGCCGACCGCCGACGAGATGATCGCCGGCAAGGACAAGGCCGCGCATCCCTTCCGCGGGTTTTAGCCATACGCCCGCCGGTGCCATCATCTATGGGGCCGGCGGGCTTTTTTATGCGCGAAGTTCCCGTTCCACGCGACAGGAATCAACCCGATGCCGAAGCGGATTTTGATCCAGCTCGATTGTGACCCGCAGCCGAGCACGTTCGATGCGGTGGTGGCCGTCGATGCCGGGGCCGAGGTGCTCCTGCGGCATGGTGGTGTGACTCCCGATGCGGCCGTGCCCCTGGTGCACGGGGCGATGTTCACCCGCGGGGGTGCCGACCTGGCTTCGACGGCGATCTTCGTGGGCGGCTCCGACGTGGCCGCCGCGGAGGCCGTGTTCGAGCGGATCCGCGCCACGTTCTTCGGGCCGGTGCGGGTCGGTGTGATGCTCGACCCTGCCGGAGCCAACACGACGGCGAGCGCCGCAGTGGTGGCGGCGGCCCGTCACCTGCCGCTCGGGGATCCGTCCGCCACCGGCCACCTGCGGGCGCTCGTGCTCGGCGGCACGGGCCCCGTGGGGCAGCGCGTGGCGCGGCTGCTTGCCCGGAAGGGCGTGGCCGTGGCGGTCGCGTCGCGAAACCTGTCGCGGGCGACGGACGTCTGCGGACGGATCGGCCAGGCCGTGGCCACCGCGCGGCTCGAGCCGCTGGAGATCACGCCCACGCCGGCGGGCGCCTTCCTCGCCGCGCTCGAGCGGGCCGATCTGATCGTCGCCGCCGGAGCCGCCGGCGTGAAGCTGCTCGATGCGGCAGGGCGCCGGCTGGCGAAGGCCGCCCGCGTGCTCATCGACCTCAATGCCGTGCCACCGGCGGGAATCGACGGGATCGTGGCGACCGACAAAGCGAAGGCCGACGGCCCCGCAGTGGTCTACGGCGCGCTCGGCGTGGGCGGCACGAAAATGAAGATCCACAGGGCCGCGATCGCGAAGCTTTTCGAGACGAACGACGCGTTGCTCGACGCCGAAGAGATGCTCGCGATCGGCGAGCGGTTGTAGGGCAAGCGGGGACGCTCGCCCCACGAGGGCGTGGGCAGCCCTTCACCGGCGCTTCTTCGGGCGGCGGGAGCCGAAGAGAAGCACGATTGCGAGCAGGATCGAGACGCCGGAGAAGAGCATCAAGAGATTGCGGCGGGTGCGGCGGATCGCCTTCTCCTCGCGAGCGCTGCGGACTGGACCGGCGTCGCGATCATCGGCTGCATCGTCGGCCCGGCGATCGCGGGCGGCCTGCGCTCGCTGCGGCGGCTGCGGTACGAGAAACGCTGCTTGGCAGACCGGACAGCGCGCGGCCGTGCCGGCGGCCGTGCGCGGCGCGGCGAGAGCCGCGTGGCAGATCGGGCACGCGATGGCCAGGAGCGGGTCGCTTCCGGAGGCCTCGGAATCAGGTTGCGGGGGAGCGAGCGCCGTCATCCCATCCGCCTCCGGCGGCGGGCGACCACCGCGTCGATGAGCCACGGGCAGATCCGGGCCGCCAGGCAATAGCCGCGGGCCGACCAGCCTGGGATCACCTCCGCGCGGCGGTTGACGAGCGCTGCGATGATCGCCGCGGCCGTGGACTCCGCCGAGAGCGGCCGGCCGGCCGACCAGCGCGGCCGCTCACCAGCGGCGAGATGATCCCAAAACTCCGACTCGGTGGGCCCGAGGCTCGCGAGCAAGACGTCGATCCCCTCCGTTGCGAGTTCGATGCGAAGCGATCGAGCGAGCGATGCGAGCGCCGCCTTCGCGGCGCAATATTCCGCGTGCAATGGCAGCGGATGGGAACCGAGGATCGATCCCACGAGCACGACCGCCGGATCGCGGCTGTCGGCCAGCAGCGGGAGCGACGCGCGCACCAGTTCGGCCGGCGCGAAGAAGTCGAGCTCCATGATGCCGCGGAGCGTCGCCGGGGCGGCCTCGCGGAACGGGCCGATGGCGCCGCCGCCGGCGGCGGCGACGACGATGTCGAGGCCTCCGAACCGGTCGCAGGCTTCCTGGAGAAGCCGAGTCCTCGTCTCGGGATCCGTGATGTCGCCGGCGAACGTGGTGATCGAGGAAGCAGCCCGCTCCAGATCGGCCAGCCGCTCGACTCGACGAGCCGTCGCCAGCACCCGGGCCCCGCCTGCGGAGCAGGCGAGCGCCACCGCGCGGCCGACGCCCGAAGAGGCCCCCGTGACGAGCACCCGCAGATCGGCCAGCCGGCGGGGCAGCCGTCGATCAGCCTTGGATGATGGCTGGTGCGGGGGCGTCGCCATTCTGCGAGTCTTCCGGAAGGGGGCGGGCTGGCGGTGACCGGTCGTGGATCACCGCGTCGTGCGAGTCGATGCGGCCGAGCAACGTCGCCGGGATCCGGCAGTGGATCGTCATCCGGTCGGCGGCGAAGTGCCGCGACAGCACCTCGCCGTGCGCGGCGAGCCAGGCGAGCAGCCGGCCGTTGCCGGGATCGGTTTCGATGTCGACGTCGCGGAAGGCGCGGCCGAGATGATCGCTCACCGCACGGGCCAGGGCGGCGAGCCCCGCGCCGCCGCGGGCTGAGATCGGCAGGGCGTGTGGGTAGCGGGCGAGCACCTGCTCGCGTCGCACCGGATCGGCCACGGCATCGATCTTGTTGAGCACGAGCAGCGTGTCTTTGTCGTCGACGCCGAGTTCCGCGAGCACTCCGCGCACGGCCGCGATCTGTTGGTCGACGAGCGGGCTCGAGGCGTCGGCCACGTGGAGGAGCAGGTCGGCCTGCCGGGTCTCCTCAAGCGTGGCCCGGAAGCTGGCGATGAGGCGGTGCGGGAGGTCGCGGATGAAGCCGACGGTGTCGCTGAGGAGCACCGG
>CAZDTC010000357.1:0-2929 GCA_964508125.1 uncultured Candidatus Kuenenia sp. | reverse complement strand
CCGAATTCCCCTCCTGGACGAGGTCGAGGAACGTGAGCCCACGATTGCGATAGCGCTTGGCGATCGACACCACGAGCCGCAGGTTGCCGGCCGCGAGTTCGCGCTTGGCGGCGTCGTATCGGGCCTGCAGCTCGTCGAGCAGGGCGAGGCGGCGGGCGAGCGTGCAGCGGCTCTCACGCACGCCCAGCAGCAGCCTGCGCTCCTCGCGGCGCCCCGCGACACCGGCCGCCGACGATCGCGCCGCATCCTCACGCACGGCTTCGATCCGGCGAGCCACCTCGCGCAGCTTCCTCAGCAGGGGATAGAGCCGCTGGATGCGGAGGTTCATCTCCTCGACGAGCCGCACGGCCTTGCCGCGCTTGCGCACGAGCTCCCGCCACGCGGCCCGGCGCCTGGCGAGCGGCGCGCTGCGCGACATGGCAATCCGAAACAGCGTCTTCTTTTCCTGCTCGAGCCGGCGCAGCGTCTCGAGATTGGGGCCCATCCGGCGGAGCATGCGCTTCTTCTCGGCCGTGTTGGTCACCGACACCTCGATCGTGCGATCGAGCCGCAGCCGGCCGGCCTGGACCTGTTCCAGCAGGCTGACCGCGCCGGCCAGCACGAGGTCGTTGCCGAGCATCGTGTCGCGAAACCTCCGCCGCCAGCGTTCGATCTCCCGGGCACTGGCCACCTCCGTGTCGCGCGTCAGGAGCGGGATTCCGCCCATCTGCAGCAGGTAGAGCCGGATGGGATCGTCGATGTGGCCGATCTTGCGGGCGGCGGCTGGCTTGGCGGTCTTCGTGGGCGTGCGGGGCATCGGGGCAACCTCGGGGCGGGGACGAACGCCGCCCTGCGAACGAAGGCGGCTCTGGTTCAGGGAGATGCATTCCGGGTGCCAAATCGAAGGCCGACGGGCCGGTTTCCCGGGAAAACCGCTGCGGAGGCCGAGAAACCCCGGTCGCCGGGGTAGCCGCGCACGTCGCTCCGCGGACAGCGCGTCGCCCACGGGCGACGCGCCGCCGGGAGACGGGTGGCCGGGGGGCGACGGCAAACCGCCCTCGTCAGCCATCCGCGTTGCAGACCATAATCGGGGATTCGTCCCTCGGGGCTTTGGTTCGCCGGCGCCATCGTGGCTGCCGACGGTCCGCCCCGTCCTCGCCGTCGTCCGAGTCGTGCATGCAGATCGTCCTGCTGGCCCTGATTTCGCTGGTGCTCCTCGCGGGCCTCGTGCTGTTTGCGTTGGGGACGAAGGGCTGGCATTGGGGCACGGTCACCGCGGCGATTCTCGTGCTCCTGGTGGCGGCGGGCTACACGTTCCTGGCGGGCATGCTGGCCGAACGGGAGCGCGCATGGAGGGCGTTCATCGCCGACTACCAGGCGAAACTCGCAAGCGAGCGCGATGCGCTCGTGCCCGGAACCGAGGGGCGGCTGGTGGCCGACGACAGCCGCAAGTCCCTCACGGTGCTGGCCCAAGACCGCGCCCGGTGGAAGCGCGTGCTCGAGCGCATCGAAACCTGGCGAGGCCGCCACTGGGACAAGGCGGCGTTCGTGCCGCCCGTGGTGGCGGCGGACGGCTCGGTCACCGCCGGCCGAGTGACGATCGAAGATGTCGACAAGCTCACGATCAATGTCGGCGCGGAACTCTATCTGTTCGACGCGGCGGCGGTCGAGGAAAACGGCCGGTTCCTCGGCGCGTTCACCGTCGCGGCGGTCGATGGCAACTCGCTCTCCGTCGTTCCGGCTCTGCCGCCCACGGCGGCCGACAAGGCACTGTGGCAGGCCGGCCATGAGGAGGTGACGGTCTACGAAGACCTGCCCGTCGACCGGTGGATGGCGTTCCATCGTACGGTTCCGCCGGCCGAGGCCGCGGACGGATCACCAGCCGCCCCGGAACAGCGGAAGGCCGACCCCGAAGACATGCTCAAGCATCTCGAGTCGGAGCTGGCGGAAGTGCGGCAGCATGCCGAACCGGTGGCGGAGGACGAGTGGCCCAAGCTCGTCGAAGGGCTCAGGAATCGGTCGATCCTTCCGGGAACCTACTGGGCCACGGTCGAGTTCAAGGAAGCGCATTCGCTGCCGAGGGTCGGGAGCGAACCGACGGAGTTCGAGGCGGGGCAGAAGGCGGCGTTCGATCTCGAGACTGCCCGGAAACTCGCCGACGACGGCGCGGCCTCGATCGTGGCGGTCGAACGACGCCGACCGTTGGCCGACGCGCAAACCGCGCTCCGCGGCAGCGACTACCAGCTCGCCGGCGACGGCGCCGACCGGCCCACGATCCGCATCGAGGGCGTCGCCTTCATCCGGCGGATGCTCGAGGCCGACATCGCGGCGATCGATGCCATGACCGACAAGATGAAGGCCGCGAAAGCGAGCGCCGACAACCAGCTTCAGCTGCAGACGCAGGAAGCCGGCGACCTCGACGACGACCTGACGAAGTGGAGAGCCGATGCCCAATCGGCCGAGCGGGTCAGAGCGCGATTCGAGACGCGCGTGACCGATGCCGGCACCGAATTGGCGGCCGTCGAGACGGCGATCGTCGAACTCGGCCGCGAACTCGCCGGCGCGTCGGCCCTGCTGGTCGGCGCGATCGACGAGCGGGCGCCGGCCCCCGTGCGCCCGCCGCCGGCCGCCCCCTGACGCCGTTTCGGGCCCCTCACTCAACAGCCCATGGCACCAGTCGCTACACTCGCCAGACGTTTCTCCTCGAGGTCACCCGATTCCATGTCCAGCCTTGCCGCCACCGGCGACAACACGGCCCGCCTGCGGAAGGCCGTCCACCACCACAAGCTCGCCAGCAAGCGCGGCATGCTCGAGCGGATGTTCACGCTCTGGTTCCGCGGCTTCGTCTACAACCAGATCTGGGAGGATCCGCGGGTCGACGCCGAGGCCCTGCGGCTCGGCCCCGAGTCGAGCCTGCTGACGATCTCGAGCGGCGGCTGCAACGTCCTCA
>CAZDTC010000356.1:0-2930 GCA_964508125.1 uncultured Candidatus Kuenenia sp. | reverse complement strand
ACCCGTTCCCATCCCGAACACGGTAGTTAAGCTTCCAGAGCCGATGGTAGTGCCAAAAGCGCGAGAGTAGGTATCGCCGGATTTTTACAACGCAGGCCCGCACGGCTCCCCGCCGTGCGGGCCTGTCTGTTTTGCCCCCCGTGGAGCAAGCGTCCCGCTTGCCATCGTGGGGCAAGCGTCCCGCTTGCCATTCATTCCCCCGCCTCCCTACCCCGCGTCCGCCAGCATCTCACCGAGCAACTCGAGCGGCAGGCCGACGACGTTCGACGGGCTCCCGGCCACGAGCCGCAGCGGCAGCCGCGCGTCTTGGAAGCCGCAGGCGCCGGCCTTGCCCCGCCACAGGCCGCTCGCGAGATACCAGCCGAGAAACTCCTCCGAGAGCGGCCCCATCTCGAGCAGGCTTTCCGCCACGGCGCAGCGGGGCGGCCCGTCCGGGAGCCGCCAGACGCAGACCCCCGTGAGCACCCGATGCCGTCGACCGGAGAGGGCTTCGAGCATCCGTCGGGCGTCGGCCGCATCGACGGGCTGGCCGAGCACCGTGCCGTCGACGTCGCTGAGCGTGTCGCAGGCGACGAGCGTGCCCGTGGCGACGGCGGCGGCGACAGCCTCGGCCTTGGCCCGAGCCAGCCGCTGCACATAGGCCGCCAGGGGCTCCGCAGTATCCCGCGGGGGCTGGCCCGCCTCCACGGCCTCGTCCGGAGGCAGCGGGGTGACGATCCACCCGGCGCTCCGGGCCAGTTCCAGCCGGCGGGGTGAGCGGCTTGCAAGGATGATCGAGGGACGCGACCCTGAGTTCATGACACCCGCCACTCCTGCTCCACCGACGATCCACGAAGACGATGCCCTGATCGTAGTGGTGAAACCGGCCGGGTTGCCAACTGCCAACGCCCCGCGCGGGGCAACGAGCATGTTTTCGCTCGTCCAAGCCGCCCGCCCGCGCGGCGCCTTTCTGGGCGTGGTGAGCCGGCTCGACGCGCCCGTGTCGGGCGTGCTCGTGTTTGCGAAAACCCGCCCGGCCGCCGCCGCGCTCGCCGAGCAGTTTCGGGAGCACGCCGTCGCGAAGGAATACGTCGCCATCGTCGAGGGCCGGTTTCCGGCGCCGCTCGGCCAGTGGGTCGAGTGGCACGACCTCATCGAGCGACATGCCGAAGACGAGGCTGCCGGAGCGACCGATGCCCCGTCGCGGGCCGCCCACGTGCGGGCGAGGGTCGTGCGCCGTGCGGGGGAAGTGTCGCTCGTCGAGCTCGTGCCATCGACCGGTCGCCGGCACCAGTTGCGAATCCAACTGTCGCGCCGCGGCTGCCCGATCGTGGGCGACCGCCGCTATGGAGCCCGCCTCCCGTTTCCCGAGGGGATCGCCCTGCATGCGGCGCGGCTCTGCTGCGTGCACCCCGCGACGGGCGCACCGTGCGCGTGGGAGGCGCCGTTGCCGGAGGCGTGGTCGCGGCGGTTTTCGAGCCTGGTGCCACCGCCCGGAGGTAAACTTTCGCAGACGGCTCGCCAGGACCGGTCCGGGCGGAGCGGTCGGCAGGCGCGGTGACACGATGTCGAATTCAGCTCCCAGGCCGGAGGACTCTGCCGGCAAGTCGCGGCCCCGCTCGTCGCCTCCGCGGCCGTTTCGCGAGACGGCCCTGGCAAGCGGCCTCGTGACCGCGGCGCAGGTCGAGGCGGCCGAGGCCGAGCTGCGGGCCCAGGGCGGCGCGGGCCAAGGATCGCCCGGCGGGCAGGGGGAGAGGTCAACCTCCGACCGGGCGCTTGCCGACCTGCTCGTGGCCCAGGGAGCGATCACGCCGTTTCAGGCCGAGCAGATGCTCGTCGGCCGCCGCAAGCTCACGCTCGGGCAATACAAGATCCTCGATGCCATCGGCCAGGGAGGCATGGGCCGCGTGTTCAAGGCGGAGCACGTGATGATGGGGCGGGAGGTCGCGATCAAGGTGCTGCCCCGCGAAAAGTCGACCCCCGAAACGGAGGCGGCGTTCCGGCGCGAGATCCGGATGCTCGGACGGCTCGACCATGCAAACCTCGTGCGGGCGCTCGATGCGGGGCACGACGGCAAGGTGTATTACCTCGTCACCGAACTCATCGACGGGCTCGACCTGCGCAAGCAGGTGCGCCGCTACGGCGTGCTCGACGAGGTCGCGGCCGCATCGGTGATCGTGCAGGCGGCGCGGGGGCTCGCCTATGCACACGAGCAGGGCCTCGTCCACCGCGACGTGAAGCCGGGCAACCTGCTCGTCACGCCCGACGGGCGGGTGAAGGTGCTCGACCTCGGCCTCGCCGGGAGCGTGATGGAGGAGGAGTCGACGAGGCTCGGCCGCGTGATCGGCACGATGGACTACATGGCCCCCGAGCAGATTCGCATGCCTGACAGGGCCGGGCCTGCCGCCGACGTGTATGGCCTCGGGTGCACGCTCTATTTCGCGCTCGCGGGCGAGGTGCCTTTTCCGGGTGGCACGCGCGAGCAGAAGGCCCGCCGGCAGCTCACGGAGCCGCCGCGTCCGCTCCGCCAACTGGCCAAGCACGCGAGCCCGGGATTCTGCGCCGTCGTCGAGTCGATGATGCGCAAGGACCCGGCCGAGCGACTGGCGTCGGCCGAGGCGGTGATCGACCGGCTCAAGCCGTGGACGCCCGCCGAGCCGCTGGCGATGCCGCGGCAGCCGCTGCCCGGGCGATCCAGCCGCAGCGGCGGCGGGGCCGAGACGTCGCTCGCCGGCAGGCTTCCCCACGACGAGGCGTCGCGCGTCTCTTCGGGATCGCACGAGGCCGAGGGGCAGTTTGATCCGCTCGCCATCGATGAAGGCGGAAACAGCGGAGGCGGACTCGTGCGGCGGCTCCTGACGGGAATCCGCCGAGCGATCCTGCCGTAGGCTCCCCCGGGAGCCGATTCCCGCGGGGCCGTGTCGCCGGCACTCGTTGACAGGCGGTCAGCC
>CAZDTC010000355.1:0-2934 GCA_964508125.1 uncultured Candidatus Kuenenia sp. | reverse complement strand
GCGGGCGGCTTCGTCGATCTCGGCCTCGGTCGTGAATCGTGAGAGACCAAAGCGGAGGCTCGCGCGGGCCTCGTCTTCGGAGAGGCCGAGCGCGAGGAGCACGTGGCTCGGTCGCGGACTTTCCGACGAGCAGGCGCTGCCGGAGGAGAGCGCGAGGCCGTCGGCTGAGAGCGCGGCCAGGAGCGACTGGCCGTCGACGCCCGGGATCCGCACGTTGAGATTGTTCACGAGCCGCAAGGCTGGGTCGGCGAGCGGCGGGCCGTTCAAGGCGATGCCGGGGATGCCGGCGTGGAGGAGCGCCCAGAGGCGGTCGCGCAGGCTGCGGAGCTGCGCGGGCTCGTCGTCCAGGCTCGCGACGGCCAGGCGGGCCGCCTCCACCATTCCCACGATTCCGGGCACGTCGAGCGTGCCGCTCCGCATCCCACGCTCCTGGCCGCCACCGAACACGAGCGGGTCGACGCGGATCGCACGCTCGCGCCGCCGCACGTAGAGGAAACCTGCGCCTTTGGGCCCGTGGAACTTGTGCGCCGAGAAGCTGGCGAGGTCGGCGCCGAGCCTGTCGACGCTCACGGGCATTCGGCCAAGCGCCTGGGCGCAGTCGACGTGCAACACGGCCCCCGCCGCGTGCACCCTGGCCGCAATCGAGGGGATGTCGTGGATCGTGCCGATCTCGTTGTTGGCGAGCATCACGGTCACGAGACTGGTCTCGGGGCGGAGCGCCGCGGCGACGGCGCCAGGATCGAGCCGGCCGCTGGCCGGCTCGACAGGGAGCCGCGTGACAGCGAAGCCGGTGCGCTCCAAGTGCTCGACGGGATCGAGCACGGCGTGGTGTTCGCTCACCGCCGTGACGACGTGCCGGCGGTCGGCCGGCGCGCGGGCCGCGAGGCCAAGGATTGCAAGGTTGTTGCTCTCCGTGGCGCCACTCGTAAACACGATCTCGCGGGCCGAGGCCCCGATCGCCGCGGCGAGCGTTTCGCGGGCGGCGTCGACTGCGGCGCGGGCCTCGCGGCCCGGCTCGTGCGTCACGCTGCCGGCGTTGCCGTAATGCTCGGTGAGCCACGGCAGCATCGCCTCGAGCACGCGCGGGTCGAGGCGGGTCGTGGAGTGGTTGTCGAGGTAGATCGTCACACTGCGATCTTACCGTCGCGCAGGGCGTCGAGGGCGATCTGCGACCAGGTCTCGAACCGCTCGCGGGCCGCGAGCAGCGCGGCCAGCGTCTCGAACCCGCACTCCACGAGTTCGCTCTCCCGCGACGAGACCGCCGGCGTGTCGAGCTCGAGAAGATGCACGACGCCGAGGTGCACGCTGCCGACCGCGTTGGAATCGTCGTTGATGAGCCCCACGCACCGGGCCCGCCACTCCCCGGCGATCGCGATCTCCTCGGCGAGCTCGCGTCGCATCCCGGCGTCATACGACGTGTCGTCGCCATGCTCGCCGTCGCAGCTGGCGATGTGGCCGCCGATGCCCACAGACCGCTTGGACCGCAGCCGGGCCTCGCTCGGGCCGCCGCCGCGGGTGTAGGCGAAGTAGCGGAGCCCGCCGTCGGCCCCGCGATGGGCGAGCACGCAGTACGGGATCAGTTGCTTGAACGACGGATCTTCCTCGACGCTCGCCCGTGGCCGCCACGACGTGTGCCTGGGGTCGAGGAGCACCGGCAGGTAGGCGGCCACGCTGCCGCAGAATCCCTGGAACGCGCCGACGGAGTCGAACAATGTCCGCGGCACCACGAGCACGTCTTCTTGCGGAATGGATGACATGAGGAAGCGTGTTTACACGATGAGCATCGCGTCGCCGTAACTCAGAAACCGGTATCGCTCGCGGATCGCCTCGGCGTAGGCCCGTTGGATCAGGTCCCGCGACGCGAACGTGCTCACGAGCACGAGCAGCGTTGTCCGCGGCATGTGGAAATTCGTCAACAGGCAGTTCACCGCCCGGAACGAAAACCCGGGTTTGATGAACAGGTCGGTCGGGCCCGACCAGGCCGAGGCAACGCCCGCCCGGGCCGCCGTCTCGAGCGTGCGCATCGCCGTCGTGCCGACGGCCACCACGCGCCGCTGCCGCTCCCGGGCCTCGCGCACCGCCGCAGCCGTCTCCTCCGGGCAGGCGCACCACTCCGTGTGCATCGGGTGGTCGTCGAGCCGCTCCGCCGTGATCGGCCGAAACGTGTCGATGCCCACGTGAAGCGTGACGGCCGCCCGTCCGATGCCGTGGGCCGCGAGCGCCGCGAGCAGTTCGGGCGTGAAGTGGAGCCCGGCCGTCGGGGCCGCGGCCGAGCCGGCCGCCCGGGCGAACACGGTCTGGTAGCGTTCGAGATCGCCGGCATGCTCCTCGCCGCCGCGGATGTAGCCGGGCAGCGGCACGCGGCCCACGCGACCGAGCAGTTCCTCCGCAGGCCCGGCGAGCGAAGGCCGCACGAGCCAGGTGCCACCCGCCCCGCGGCCCACGAGCTCGAGCGCGAGGCTTTCTTCACCCGCGCGGTCGAAGAGCTCGATCGACTCGCCGAGCGCCGGCCGGCCGCGGGTGTGCGCGAGAATCTGCCACAGCCTCGTCGCCTCGTCGACCCTCAGAAACAAGCCTTCCCACTTGCCGCCGGTGGCGGTGCGCCGGCCGATGAGCCGCGCGGGCACCACCCGCGTATCGTTCACGACGACGAGGTCGCCCGGCGCGAGGATCTCCGGCAGGTCGCGGATGCGGCGGTGTTGCAGCGAGCCCGTCGCCCGGTCCACGACGAGCAGCCGCGCCGCGGCACGGTCGGCGAGCGCCTCCTGGGCGATCAGTTCCGGCGGCAGGTCGTAGTCGTAGAGATCGGCGTCGGCCATGCCCTCAATCGTAGCGGGCGCGCGTGGTAAAGTGAGGTGATGGAGTCGCCGTCGAGCATCCACACGAGCGTCCTGCCGGCCGAGGTGATGTCGTTCCTCGCCGTGCGGCCCGGCA
>CAZDTC010000354.1:0-2934 GCA_964508125.1 uncultured Candidatus Kuenenia sp. | reverse complement strand
CATGAACACGTTCGAGCAGATCAGCAGGAGCGTCGTCTGGAGCATTACGGGCATGCGTTAGGATCCTTTTGACCGGCGATCAGCCGGCATACAACACCCGACCCTCGCGGCGGGCAACGTATTCGATCGTGCCGGGCGTTGCTGAACGGTGCTCGAACTCCTGTTCGCTGACCACCAGCAGATCCACCGGCATGACGAGCCCCTTCAGGGCGCGGTTGAGCCGGATCATCTCCTCATAGCGGTTGTCTATGGCCTGCTCGACCACAAGTAGATCGATGTCGCTATGCTCGTCAGCATCGCCGCGGGCGTATGAACCGCACAGGATGATCTGCCTCGGCCGTGCTGCCGCCACAAGCCGCTCCACGACCGTACTAAGCCGGTCGGCTGTCGGCACCCACGGCGGGGTAACGGTAGTTGCCATACCCTAACCTTAACTCGTACCGCTCAAGAGCGGCCACGAGTGATCCGCGACAGCATCGCCCTCTGTGCCGGCCATCCCGGTCTCTCTTTTCAGCGGTCGTCCGCCAAGGGCGACGGCCTACCCTGAAACAGGGTCGGATTTAAGGAAGTGGGTTTGGAAAACTCCAGTTTTTCTCGTTCAATACTGCGGTTCAAGAACCCTGCCCGGGGGTATTGGTGCAGGATCGCTTCGCATGAGGCGCATCGAAGCAGCCCCCATGCACGCTTCATCAATGGTGTACGATACGAACGATCGTGGGCACGTTGCCCGCGAGGCACGTGCAGATCCCGTCGCCGCAGGGCGACTCAAGAAAGGTTCCAAGCAATGAGTTCGCGCATGTTCGGTATGGCCTTCGTGGCCATGGCGATGGTGGTGGGCCTCGCCCGGATGGGCGTCGCCGGCTGCGGCACCTGTGACAAGTCGGTCGTCGAGAACGCCGCGGCCGACACGACGTTCAGCACGCTCGTCGCCGCCGTCAAGGCTGCCGGGCTTGCCGAGACGCTCTCCGGCCCCGGCCCTTTCACCGTCTTCGCACCGACAAACGAGGCGTTTGCGAAGCTGCCCAAGGGCACGGTCGAGGACCTGCTCAAGCCGGAGAACAAGCAGAAGCTCGCAGCGATCCTCACCTATCACGTGGTGCCGGGCACCGTGAAGGCCAAGGATGTCGTGGGCCTGAGCGAGGCCAAGACCGTCAACGGCAAGGCCGCGAAGATCACGGTCAAGGACGGCACGGTGATGGTCGACGGTGCCAAGGTCGTGAAGACCGACATCGTGTCGAAGAACGGCGTGATCCACGTCATCGACGCGGTGATCCTGCCCTGAGTTGACACATGCGGAGATCAACTCCGGACGCCGGCCGAAAGGCCGGCGTTTTTTTATGCCCTCACGGCTGCGTCGAGGGTCGTACGGCCTCGACAGGCAACCAGACGGCCACGCGGCCGGTGCCACGGGCCGTCACTCTGGCGATGCCGAAATCGTCGGCCGCCGCTGCCATCTTGGGACCAGGCGCCAAGTCGCGAGTGGAGGAGATCACGAGCCCGCGATCGGCATCGGCGACCTTGATGCGCTCGAAGTGATGCCGATAGTCCACCGGCAGGCCGAGATACGCGGGCGGTCCCGCGGTTTCCGGCCCGCCGTCGAGCACCGCCGGTGGCGCGAGCACCGGGCGGATCTCGTAGACGCCACTCGGCGGTTCCGTCGCCTGCTCGCCATTTCGCAACCGCCGGGCGGGCACGAGCAGAAATTCCGGCGGCCCGACCGCGAGCGGCGTCTGGTGTGAACCGACCCTGGCTGTCCGTGGAGATTCATCGCCTCGCGTTGTCACGGCATAGACGGTGAAGCATGGCCCTGCGTCGCCGTCGGAGGCGGCCACGGCCACCGGACCCGCAAGCCGCATCTTCCGATGGGCGTCGTCGAACGGGCCACAGACCATCACCGCATGGTCGATCGGCTCTTCCGCGGCGACATCGAGCCAGGTCCAGGCATCGGCTGCGTATCCTTCACCCACCACGGCGATGAGCGCCAGCACAAGGATGAGGGCGAAGGCACGCTGGCGGTGGATCGATCCGAGCATACGCAGCCCCTTGAAAGTAGGTGGTCGATCATCGGCCAATCCCGGTTGAAAGAATACCGGTTCAACGCCAGTCCTCCTACGTTAGCCCGACTGTAATCGACCTGCGCGAAGCCCAACTCCACTTCGCGATCGAGAAGATCGGGGCCAAAGCCCGGCTACCCCTCACTCCAGGCTTTTCGCCCGCTCGACCGAGCCGCGGTCGATCGCCTGGAACCAGGCGAACACGCCAAGCACGGCGAGCCCGTAGAGCATGGCGGTCAGCGCCAGGAGGAGGTCGTAGGGCTTGGGCGTCGAGAGCGACACTCGCAGCAGCACCGTGGAGATGACGAATCCTGCGTTCCGAAACACGTATTCATAGCGGTCGTAATAGGCCAGCGAAACGATCAATAGGAACACGTCGGTGAAGATCATGAACTCGAAAAATCGCGGAAAGAAGAAGAGATCGACGTCGGCCGGGGGAGTCGCGATCACGGCAGGCAGGCCGCCGACGAGACCGAGCCAACTCGCCAGATTGAGCGTCGCCAACACGACGAGCACGACGAGCAAGAGAATAGCCACCGCCTTCTTCAGCTGGACGAAGCCCTCGAGATCGTTGCGGATCGGCGTCTTGGGCGTCGCGTGACGCAGCCACGCAAAGGCCGTGACGATCAGAAACATCAGCACGGCGCCGGCCATGTCGATCAGCACAGCCCTGACCGCCTCCGGCTCGGCGAGCCAGTTTTCCAGGTCACTGAAACCGCCGATGTCTTTGAAGACCCGGCGGACGACGATCAGCGATACGATCTGATACTGCTTGGCGATCTCTCCGGTGTGCGAGGCGGTGAGCGCAAAGACCAGGAGCACCACCTCGTAGAACAGAATCACGCTGAAGGGCGTGTAGACCGCATGCAGCGGACTCTCA
>CAZDTC010000353.1:0-2950 GCA_964508125.1 uncultured Candidatus Kuenenia sp. | reverse complement strand
CGGGAGGAGGGCTGAGGCCCAGGCGATGGCCGGCGAGGGGTTGCGGGCCGAGAGCGCCGCATAGAGCCCTACGGCGCCCCCGACGATCGTGGCGAGAAAGGGCGCAAGCTGCAGTTCGAAGCTCGAGCCGAAGGCCACCATGATCCGCATCACGGTCGCCACGCCCACGAACAAAAAAACCACGGTCCCGAGCGCCACGGCGATCGCCCGCCGTGACGACTGGTGGCAGAGCCCCACGTGGAAGCCGAGCACCGCCGCGAAGAACAGGAGAATCGCCATCCCGAGCGCGAGGTAGACGGCGTTCTCGGCCGACACCAGCCCGGCCATCGCCAGCGCGGCGCACAGCGCCAGCGGCAGGATCACGAGCTCCCGGGCCACCACGAGCACGCCGCCGATCTTGCCCCACACGAACTCCGCCGGCTCCAGGTCGCTGACGAGGAGCAGATCGAGGGCGCCGCGGTCGCGCTCGGTGGTCACGCTCGTGACGGCCAGCGCCGCCACGGCCACCAGGCTCGCGAGCGCCATCGGCACCACCGCCACCGCGATCGCAAGCCGGTCGGGCCGGGGAGCCCGCGCCTCCTGCACGACTCCCGCCACCGCCGCCGCGAAGAGCAGCAGCCACGCCAGCCTCACGACGAGGATCGCCCGGCCATAGGCGCGGGTGCGGATCTCCCGCCAGAGGATCGGATTGGCCCACACTTCGCGGGCCGGCCGGCGCCCGCCGCCGGCCGGCGTCGACACCCGCTGGCGGGCCTCGCCGGCCACGTTCCAGCGCCGCACGTTGCCCACGGCCACGGCGCTCGTCGCGGCGAGGATGCCGCCGCACACGGCCAGAAACGGCGCGAGCAGCCCGGCTCCGTCCGGCTCGAGCGCCGCGAACGCCGCCCGCGCCGGAGAGATGATCGCCCCCGCCGCGGCCCCGCCGCGAGCTGCCGCCACCTCGCCTCCCGCGAGCCACGCCACGATCGCGAACATCGTGATCGCCAGCGCCTGGAAGGTGGTGTCTTTCCAAAACGCCACGGCCGTGGCCACGCTCGCCGCGGCGAGCGCCGCCGCCGCCGTCACGACAAACAGCCGCGCCAGCTGCCCGGGCGTCACGCCGCCGAACAGGCCGGCGATCGCGAACATCGGCACGGCCGCCGCGAGCAGGAGCATCACCCGCACCAGGCTCGCAGCCAGCTTGCCGAGCACGAGTTCGCCGTCGGAGATCCGGCTCACGAGCAGCAGTTCCAACGTGCGGCGATCCTTCTCGCTGGTCACCGCCACCGCGCCGGTGAGGGCGGCGGCGAGCATCGCCAGGCAGAGCTGGAGCGGGCCGAGAATCCGCAGCAGCGTGGCCCCGAACCGGGCTGTGTCGCCGGCCGTGGCCACGGCGTTGGTTCCGGTCACCACGAGCCAGCAGGTGGCGATGATGGCCAGCAGCGCCGCCGCATAGACCGCGCGGGCCACGAACAGGCCGCGGGCCCGGGGGGCGAACCGCAGTTCGCGTTCGAGGACGGCGCCGACCATCATGCGCAACAGCCTTGCATCTCACGGGGTTGTGGCGGAAAACCAGGCGTCAGGATACAGTACGCCGAACCGCGGGAAGGATTCCCTCCCGCCTTCCTCGAGGAGACGATGCAATGGCGACGCGGCACCGGCTGTGTGGCGGGATGGTGGCGACACTGATGGTGGTGGCGACGGCGCTTCCGGCGTCCCGTGCCCAAGCCCAGGTCACGGCCCAGACGCTGATCGGCAAGGCCATCTCCGACGACTCCCAAAACCAGGAGGTCACGGGGGCCATCAATCGCTTCCGCGACCGCGACATCGACGGCTGCCGCGCGATCCTCGAGCGCGTGAAGAGCAACAACCCCAAGATGCCGCCGCCGGGCGTGATGATGGCGATGCTCTGGCTGAGCGTCAACCAGCTCGGCCCGGCCCGCGCGGAGCTCGAAGACTCCGTCATCAAGTATGCGAAGGATCCGGAACCATATCTGATGATGGGCGACCTCGCCTTCCAGGAGCGGCGGGTGACCGACGCCGACATGCTCTTCAGGGAGGCCACGAGACTCACCGCCGAATACACCGAAAACGCCAAGCGCAAGCGCGACTTCGACATCCGCTGCAACGCCGGCAGCGCCGCCGTGGCCGAGGCCCGCAAGCAGTGGGAGGTCGCCCAGAAGCATCTCCAGGCCTGGATCGACCTCGATCCCGACAACGCCAGCGCCCACCAACGGATGGGCATCGTGCTCTTCCAGTTGAGCAAGCCGACGGAAGCCCTCGAGCAGTTTCGCGAGGCCAAGAAGCTCGACCAGAAGGCGGTGCAGCCGGAGCTCGCGATGGCCCGCCTGTATGACGACGCCAAGAAGCGCGACGTCGCCAAAAAACTCATCGAGGCGGCGATCAAGGAAGCGCCCAAAGACCCGGCCGTGCTGCTCGCCGCCGCCCAGTGGTATCTCGGCCAAAATGATCTCGACCGGGCCAAGTCGATCGCCGACGACGCCCTCAAGATCGATGCGAAGAGCCTCGAGGGCCGCGTGGTTCGCGGTGCGATCGCCCGCGTGGCCCGCGACTATGCGGCGGCGGAGAAGTTTTTCTACGACGCCCACGTGCAGTCGCCGGGCAACTTCCCGGCGTCGAACTCGCTGGCCCTCGTGCTCATCGAGAGCGACGACAAGGAATCGCGGCAGCGGGCCCTGGAGATGGCGGAGGCCAACGTGGCGATGCACCGCGAGAATTCGCCGCAGCACGCCAACGCCCTCACCACGCTGGCATGGGTGTATTACAAGCTCGGGAGGCGCGAGGATGCTGAGAAGATCCTCGCCCAGATCACGCAGAACAATGCCCTGACGACCGACGGCGCCTACTATGTGGCCAAGCTTCTCTCGGACCGTGGCGAGAAGGACCGGGCCCAAAAGATCCTGGAAGAGGTGCTGGCGAACGAGCCGATGTTCGCCACGCGGCCCGACGC
>CAZDTC010000352.1:0-2957 GCA_964508125.1 uncultured Candidatus Kuenenia sp. | reverse complement strand
CCCGCACTCGAGAACCTTCTCGCCGACAAATACGGCCCGCCGCTCATCTCAGGAAGTGGACTCGTACAGTCGGCGACGGGTACGCCGGTGCTCACGCTGTCGTCAACCACGCCCGGCCTTGCCGGCGTCGCAAACCGCTTGGGAGGCCGTGTTCTCACGCTCGTTCCGAGCTCGAACGATGGTGACACCGCTAGTTTCCGGATCTTAGGCGCTCGTACTGGCACTTCGGGCTCTCTTCTTATTGACGTCGCCAACCTGCCTGTGCCTACGTTCCGTAAATTACCGACAGGCACGTCCGGTTTCGTCATCAATGGCCGGGAGTTCACTCCAACGACCGGCACCACAGGCCCTGAACCCTACGACGCCTACGATGACGCCAACATCTGGCTCGCTCAACCACTGCTAGCCCTTGGGCAGGTGAGCCGATTTGATCGTCTGTCGTTCTCCGGCACAGCTGGGACCGCTGTCGTAGATAACGACAACGACGGCATACCTGACGGGGTCTGGATACCGTCCGATGCGACAATCGCCAGCGCGATCGCCTCTGGAAAGAACACTCCTACCCCCTTCGTAATACCTGACCGTCCGTCCCCGCTAGGCGGCACTTTGCGCTTTCAAGTCTCCTATCTGATTCTCGATCTCGATGGCCGAATCAATATCAATGCCGCCGGCATTGCGTTACCTTCGCCAGCGCCGTATCCGAGCGATGCGGGCGGGCCGTTGGGAATGGGATACGGCCCAGCCGACATCGATGCGTCGCTTCTATTCCCACCGACGCTTCCTGTTTCAGGCACGAATAAAGGGTCGCAGTTCACCGGATCGGGCACGGCAGCTTTTGTGGTTACCGGTACCAGCCCAATGGTGAGTGGAACCACGCTCTCGGGATCGATACCGATTCCGGTGATATCGGGAAGCCTGACGACGTCTAGCACTGCCACCACCACCCTGAAGTGGCCTCGATTGCTGATCGCTGGCACGAATGCGCCTGCCAACGCTACTCCTGCCGTCTATCAGCGACGTGCGGCGGTATCAATTGGACCGGTCATCGGCCGATACGGCGTTGATCGTGAACCCGGCCTCGCGAATGTTGATGACAACGAGCCCTTCCAAGTCACCACCGGCACCGAAGGCTATTCTTCGACGGCAACTGGCCCAAACTCCTTCGCAGACCTTCAGGGCCGACGGATGGTTTTTATGCGTCCCCCAGCAGCCGGCCAACTCACCCCAACGTTGGTTGCCTCCTCGACAGCGTCCGATTTGACATCCGCTGCGCTCGTTGAAGATGCGATCGACGATCCCTACGAGTCGCGAATGGATGGCACATCAGGCACCGACACCACATTTAGCATCGCTGAACTTGAGCGCATTCTGCGGGCCAACGACCCGGATGCGCTGCAACTTCCCCAGCGGCTTGCCGGTGGCCTCGAGGACGCTGCGCAGATTTCGCGAATGACAATCACGACAGATAGTTGGGACACGCCCGGGCTCACGGGCCTCGCCAGCCGACGAATCGAAGACGCACTGGTCAGCGGCACCGTCGCTTATTCGGGCACGGCCCCAGCCTGGCGCACCGGAACAACCTCAGGGCCAAACAGCATTTCGCCGGACGTAGCTGCCGGCCTTCGATTCAACGTTAATCGGCCAGTGGTTACCGACAACGAAAAACAAGAGTTCTGCAAAGGCCTTTACACGCTGGTCATGTTGCTCGGGGCAACGAATTCACAAGCGGCAGCGCAATGGGCTGCCAATGTCATGGATTTTAGGGATCCGGATTCCAACCCCACTCGCTTTGATTACGACATCAATCTTGCAGACGGTTGGATCACAACGGGATCCAATGTGGTGTGGGGCGCAGAACGCCCGGAAATGGTGATTACAGAGACCGCCGCTTGGGCGGATACCACAAGCAACGCAGCTCAACTTTTCGTCACTCTCCATCGGCCTGCCGCCACGGTCATGTTGTCTAGCACCCCTACACCAGTCAGCGGCACCGCACCGCTGCCGCTAAAGGGGTGGCAGATTCGTTTTGATCAAAGCAACGCTTCGAGCAAGGCCGTCAGTTTAATTTCTGGAACAACGGCCCCAACCAGCGTTAGCCAGACCGTTGCCGGCCAGTCATCCGCTTTTATCACGACTGTTTCTTCGGGCAGTGCAACAATTACGGAACTGGGCACCAGCGGCTCCGGAAGTTATTTGTGCATCCACCCAGTTGGCCCCATGTACTTCACGCCTACTGGCGTGAACACGCTCCAAGTGAGCGGTTCGTCGTTCGCGTTGCCGCTCGGTGCCCCCAGTGGCACGGTGACGCTGGAGCGTCTTTTGAACACAGCCCTGCCGCACTCGCCCACGAACCCCTACATCGTTGTAGACCGAGCGCCAATCAACGTCATCCAACCGCCCACCCCGACCAACAAACTACAAAAGAGGCGCCGGCCAGGCCCTAATGATTTGCCGGATACCTTCCCAAACAACCTGACGGCTTTCTGGAAAAACCCATTCACGACAAGCGGGCCTTCAAGCAATCCACTTACTGCTTGGCAGGACGACGGAAACACGCTTGGCCAGTATTCCATAACCGCCACAAAACCAGTTCCTTGGTTTCACTGGCCAGATCGCCCGTTCATCAGCCACGCCGAACTAGCCCTCGTCCCTAGTGACGGCGCCGGCACTTTACTCGAAAACTACGCGTTTCCATCGACGTCATTGGTAAACGACGCCACGCCCGTGACCGTCTCTGGCTCAACACAAACTCTTGGCCAACTACTGCTCGACGCCGTTCATGTGCCCAGCCGCTTTGCCGGCAACACGGTCACGCTAACGGGCTCCGCGGTTAATTCGGTGAGTCCTTTCGGCCTTGATCTGTTGCAGTCGGGTACGACTTCAGTCGCTCAACTAACCAAATGGCGGGAACCGGGCAAAGTCAACGTTAACACGATCGTCGGCGGAATAACGAGAAC
>CAZDTC010000351.1:0-2964 GCA_964508125.1 uncultured Candidatus Kuenenia sp. | reverse complement strand
CGGTCTTGCGGCGTGGGAGAGGCGGGAGGGATCGCGGCGAGGCTGCCGGATGGGGAATCGAGACGGGCGGCTCGTGCTCGCCGCCGAAGCGGGTGCAGGCCAAAGCGTCGATTACGCGGTTGGCGATCTCGAGCGCCGCGGCGCCGGCCGAGGCGGGCACGAGCGGGGCGCGGCCGGTGCGGATCGCCGTCAGGAAGTCGTCGTGCTCGCAGATGATCGCGTTGGCCTCGGGCACGGGCAGCGTCTCGACCGGAAGCACGTCCCGAAAGAACGCTTCCTTGCATGCGGGGCGAGCCGCCGGCGGGACGTCGGCCGCGACGAAGGTGCCGTCTTGCACCGCCCGTGATGGCGAGAGCACTTCGACCGTCTTGGCGTTGAAGTCCACCGCGGCCAGGGCCGTCGTCGACCACAGAGCCATGGTGCGCCGCAGCACGGGATTGATCCGCGAGGCGGTGAGATCGGCGACCAGGCCCGACGAAAACATGAGCCGTGCCCTGACGAGGTCTTCGTGGCCCCCGGTGGCCGCGATGCCGTGAGCCTCCACCTGCTCGAGCCGGCCGGGCTCGAGCGAGAGCACGAGGTCGATGTCGTGGATCATGAGATCGAGAATCGCACCCACGTCGAGCGAGCGATAGGTGAAGGGCGCAAGCCGCGCTGACTCGACATACGTCGGCCGCCCGACTTTCCGCACCGCGAGCTGCCAGGCGGGATTGAACCGCTCCACGTGGCCGACGGCCACGATGCGGCCATGCCGACGGGCAGAGGTGACGATCGCCCGGGCATCTTCGACCGTGGCCGCGATCGGCTTCTCGACGAGCAGATCGATGCCCGCCTCGAGCAGCGGCAGCGCCACGGCGGCATGCAGCCCCGTGGGCGTGGCCACCACCGCGGCATCGACGCGGCCGACGAGATCGAGCGGATCGGCGCAGGCGGCGCAGCCATGGCTCTCGGCCACGCGCCGCGTCGCGTCGACGGAGGGATCGCACACCGCCACGAGTTCCGCGTCGTCGCGCCCCGCGAGCAACCGGGCATGGATCGTGCCCAGATGCCCGCAGCCAACCACCGCCACCCTGAGTTTCGTCATGCAGCCCTCCGGTGTTCACGGGCGCGACCATGCCGCCCCTCATGCTGATGCGTGAGAAAGTCGAGCAGTTCGCCGACGGCAGGCAGGAACATCCCCTGCGACTGCAGGATCTCGCGGGCCGACGTCAGGCCCACCTTCGCCCGGTAGACGAGCCGATGCGCCTCCGTGACCGCGGCGACCACGTCGGCCGCGAAGCCGCCCCGCCGCAGCGCCACCACGTTGACGCACCGCGGCCGGGCCGGCATCCCCTCGCAGAGCATGAACGGAGGAATGTCGTGGAGCACGCGTGACAGCCCCGCCACGAACGACCAGCTTCCGATCGTCGCCCAATGGTGCACCGCGACGGCCCCGGAAAGCGAGGCATGCGACTGCACGCGCACGTGACCACCGAGCAGCGTGCCGTTGGCGATGACTACGTGATCGCCGATCCTGCAGTCGTGGGCCACGTGGCAATTGGCCATGAGGAAGTTGCCGCTGCCCACCACCGTCTCGCCGTCCTCTTTCTCGGAGGCCCGGTTGATCGTCACACCCTCGCGGATCACGTTGTCGTCGCCGATCACCACGCGGGTGGGCGTGCCACGGTAGCTCACGTCCTGAGGCTCGGCGCCGATCACGCAGTTGGGGAAGATGCGGTTCCGGGCCCCGATGCGCACGTCGCCGACGATCGTCACGCCGTTTTCGATCACCGTGCCCGTGCCGACCACGGCCCCGGAGGAGATCACGCTGTGGTGCCCGATCCTCACGCCCGGCTCGAGCACCGCCCCGGGCTCGACCACCGCCGTCCGGGCCACGACGGCCAGTTCGCCTGGCGCCACGCCGAGCCCGCGCCCCTGATGCTCGGTGCGTTCGTGGTCGTCGCTCACTCGCAGGCTCCCTTCACCGCTCAGGCCGGCACGCAGGCTTCCCGCCCGACGGTCGCCGCCAGCCGGCCGGCCAGCGCGGCATTGAGCCGATGCCCACTGCGATACGCCCGCACGTGGGCGTGGACGGGCCGCCCTGCGAGCGCCAAATCGCCCACGAGGTCGAGCACCTTGTGCCGCACACACTCGTCGGGCCAGCGGAGCGGGTTGTCGATCGGACCGTTGGCGCCGAACACGACGAGTTCCTGCAGCGACACGTCGAGCCCGAGCCCCGCGGCCCGCAGGCGATCCGCCTCGGCCGTGGTGATGAACGTGCGCGCGGCGGCGAGCTCGCGCCGATACGCCCCGGGAGTGACCTCGAGCGAAAACTCCTGCCTTCCGATCGGCCCCGCGCCGTAGTCGAGCACATAGTCGACCGAGAGCCCCGGAAACCTCGGCGGCAGGGCCTCGATCCAGGCGTCGCCGTCTCCCACGCGCATGCGCTCGCGGACCACGATCGGCTCGACCGGGCATCCGAGCACCTCGACGCCCGCGGCATCGAGCGCCTCCACGAAGGCCAGCGACGACCCATCGAGCCGCGGCATCTCCTCCGCCGTGAGCGACACGCGACAGCAGTCGATCTCGAGGGCCGCAAGCGCACTCAACAGATGCTCCACCATCTCCACGCGCGCTCCGCCTGCCTCGAGATTCGTGCGGGCTGTCGCTTCGACGCGGCTCGCGAGCGTCGCTGCGATCCGCGCTGGCGGTGCGAGGTCGTCACGCACGAACACGACGCCCTCCTCCGCCGGAGCCGGCAGGATCTCGACCCGATTCAGCCGGCCGCTCCAGTACCCACGCCCCGTCACGACCACGGGACGGCGCACCGTCTGCTGCGATCGCGAACGTGTATCGTGGGTCATGTTCACCGCCGGGGCTGGGCAGCCTGAGCGGCGACAGCGGGGCCGTTGAGCATCTTGAGGACGTCGGGCGTGATGTCGATGCCGGGCTCCAGGTAGACGATCGGCTTGGTGATGCCGCGCA
>CAZDTC010000350.1:0-3000 GCA_964508125.1 uncultured Candidatus Kuenenia sp. | reverse complement strand
TTCGCACCTGCACGCTCGACATCGACGCCGACGACGAGCAGTGGCGCTGGTTCCGCCCCTGCCTCTTGGCCTCGATCGGGCAGTGTACGGCCCCATGCAACCTGCGGATCTCGAAGGAGGACTACCGCAAGGACATCAATCGGCTGAAGACGTTTCTCGACGGGGGCAAGAAGCGGCTGCTCGAGGAGATGAAGGCCGACATGCTCGCCGCCTCCGCCGCCCTCGCCTTCGAGAAGGCGGCCCGGCTCCGCGACGAGATCCGCCTGCTCGAGACGCTCGACGAGCGCGGCGACCTCGAGGAGCACGTGCAGCCGGAGGTGTTTCTCGTCGATCCGAAGAAGGGGCTGGCGGGCCTCGAGAAGGTGCTCGGCCTGAAAAAAACGCCGCGGGTCATCGAAGGCGTCGACATCGCCCATCTGGCCGGGAACGAGACCGTGGCCAGCCTCGTACAGTTCATCGACGGGCTGCCGTTCAAGCCCGGCTACAAGCGGTATCGGATCAAGACCGTCGACGGCATCGACGACTTCAAGAGCATCCACGAGGTGGTCTCGCGCCGGTTCGCCCGGCTGGCCCGCGAGGGAGCCTCGTTTCCCGACATCCTCCTTGTCGACGGCGGCAAGGGGCAACTCTCGGCGGCCCTCGACGCGCTCGATTCGCTCGGCATCGAGCCCCCGTGCGTGATCTCGCTCGCCAAGCGGGAGGAGGAGGTGTTTGTGCCCGGCAAGTCGGAGCCCCTCCGGCTCTCGCGGGATTCGTTCTCGCTCCGGCTCCTCGAATACGTGCGCGACGAGGCCCATCGCTTCGCCCAGCACTACCACCACCTGCTCCGCGGCCGGCGGTTCACCGACGAATGACCGCCACGCAGGACAGGCTTCAGCCCGTCGCCTCTCGCCGCCCGAGAAACACGACCGCCAGTGCGACGCCCACCAGGGCGAGGCCGGCCGTGGGAACGAAGGCGTAGGTGTAGCTGCCGAACCAGTCCTTGGCGTGCCCGGAGATGATTCCCCCGAGGATCGCGCCCAGGCCGTAGGCGAAGAAGACGGTGCCGTAGTTGCGTGAATAGTGGCTCATGCCGAAGAAGGTGGCCGTCGCGGCCGGGGCGATCGCCAGCCACCCGCCGAGGCACAGCCAGAAGCTGGCAAAGGCCGCGACGTAGAGCGCCGTCGTGTTCTCGTCGGCGAAGAGCATCGCCACCGACGCGACCAGGAGGATCGACAGGTTCAGGACCGCGGCCGTCTTGGGCGACAGCCTGTCGGCCAGCCACCCGAAGAGCGGCCGGCCGAGCGCGTTGAACAGGGCGAAGACGCCGACGAGCGACGTGGCCGTGCCCGACGCGATCTTGATCACGTCGCTGCCCACCGGCTTGGAGATCCCGATCGCCATCAGCCCGGCGAGGCAGCCGATCGTGTAACAGAGGAACAGGCCCCAGAACGTGGACGTCCTGAGCATCCGTGGGCCGTCGAGGTCATAGGCCGCGGCGGCCGCCGCGGCCGGCTCCCACCCGCGCGGCCGCCAGCCGGCACTTGGAAAGCGAAACGGCAGGGCGAGCAGCGAGAGCAACGCGGCGAAAGCCACGCCGAAGAGGAGAAACGTGCGCGGCAGCGAGACGGCGAGCTGCTCCAGGGGCAGCGCCTTGATGTCGCCGATCAGCAGGCTCGCGATCCGACCGGTGATGATCGCCGATCCGCCGAAGCCGGCGAGCATGAGGCCGACGGCGAGCCCTTTGCGATCCGGAAACCAGCGGGCGCCCATCGCCACGGGGCAGCCGTAGGCGAGCCCCACGCCGGAGCCGGCGATCACGCCGTAGGTCAGCACGAGCATCCAGATCGAGGTCGCGAAGCTCGACAGGATCCAGCCGAGGCCCACGACCAGGCCGCCTCCCAGGGCAAGCAGTCGCGGCCCGGTGCGTTCCATGATCCGGCCGCCGAAAAACATCGTCACGGCGAAGCAGAACAGGAACACCATGAACGGAAGATTTCCCTGGAACGCGTTCGCGCCATACACCTTCTCCACGGCGGGCTTGAAGATGCTGTAGGCGTAGACGGCGCCCAGGCAGAGATTCATCGACAGGCCGACGAGGATGAATCCCCACCGGCCGACGTCGGGCGCCATGCCAAACGCTCGCTCCTCGCGCATGGCGATTGCCGTTCTAGCGGTTGTTCATGTCGCACGACACGCCGCCGGCGGCCGGCACGTAGCAGGCCCGGGCGTAGTCCATCACCATGCGGTGCGAGCTGAACCGCCACGCCAGGGAACTGATCGAGTTCTTCAGCATCCGGATCCACTGCCGCGGCAGGCCGTCGGCGTCGCGATCGTAGAACAGTGGGATCACCTCGTGCTCGAGCACCTTGTAGAGAGCTTCGTAGTCGCGCCGGTCGGTGATCGCGTCGTTGGCGTGCGTCTCGCCGCGGCCGATCGCAAACCCGTTGCGGCCGTCGTAGGCCTCCGCCCACCAGCCGTCGAGGATCGAGCAGTTGAGCCCGCCGTTGTAGACGACCTTCTGCCCGCTCGTGCCCGAGGCCTCGAGCGGCCGGCGCGGATTGTTGAGCCACACGTCGACGCCCTGGATCAGGTGGCGGCAGACGTTGATGTCGTAATCCTCCACGAACACGATCCGGCCGCTCGTGCGCGGGTCGTGCCGCAGGTTGGCGATCTTGCGGATCAGGGCCTTGCCGGGCTCGTCGGCCGGATGCGCCTTGCCTGCGAAGATGATCTGGATCGGCCGGTCGCGATCGCTGATCAGACCAAACAGACGGTCGAGGTCGTTGAGGACGAGATCGGCCCGCTTGTAGGTGGCGAACCGGCGGGCGAAGCCGATCGTGAGCACGTTCGGGTCGAGCACCGTGCGGGCGAGTTCCACCGCCTCGTCGCACTCACCCCGCCGCCGGCACTGCCGGCTCAGGCGGCGGCGCACGAACTGCAGGAGCAGGTTCTTGAGGGCGTAGTGCGTCTCCCACAGCTCGCCAGGGTCGCAGTCGTGGATCTTCTGCCACACGTCGG
>CAZDTC010000349.1:0-3037 GCA_964508125.1 uncultured Candidatus Kuenenia sp. | reverse complement strand
AGCCGGCGGAGGCCGGCCAAGGGCAGGTCGGCACGATGCCGAGCCTGCCCGTGAACACAGCTCGCCAATGCGGCCCCAACTCTCGGCAAGCGGGACGCTCGCCCCACTCACTCGCCGAGATACGCGTCGCGGACGCGCGGGTCGGCGGCGAGGTCGGGACCGCTGCCCGTGAGCGTGACGCGGCCCGTCTCGAGCACGTAGCCCCGCGCGGCGAGCTTGAGCGCAGCGCGGGCGTTTTGCTCCACGAGCATCACGGCGATGCCGCGGGCGGTGAGGCCGGCGATCACCTCGAAGATCTTCGCCACAATCAGCGGCGCGAGGCCGAGCGACGGCTCGTCGAGGAGCAACAGCCGCGGTCGGCCCACGAGCGCGCGGCCGAGCGCGAGCATCTGCTGCTCACCTCCGGAGAGCGTGCCGCCAAGCTGCCCCATCCGCTCGGCGAGCACCGGAAACAGACCGCAGGCTTCGTCGATGTCGCTCCTCACGCGGGCTGCGTTCTCCTGCGCGAAGCCGCCGAGCTCGAGATTTTCACGCACCGTGAGCCGCGGGAAGATCCGCCGGCCCTCGGGCGCGTGGCCGATGCCGAGCCGCACGATCTCGTGAGCCGCGAGGCCGGTGATCGGTTGGCCGGCGAACCGCACCTCGCCTTTTCGGGCCGGGACAACGCCCGAGACCGCCATCAGGAGCGTCGTCTTGCCGGCCCCGTTGGCCCCGATGATCGCGACGAGCTCCCCCTCGTCGACCGCGAGCGACACGCCGTCGAGCGCCCGGATCGGCCCATAGCCCGCCTCGAGTTGATCGACTTCGAGCAGGTGCACGTTATGCCTCGCCCCCGAGATACGCCTCGATCACCTTCTCGTCGCGCCGCACCTCGGCCGGCGTGCCCTCCGCGATCTTCACGCCGTGGTCGAGCACGGCCACCCGGTCGCTGATCCGCATCACCACGTTCATGTGATGCTCGATGAGAAGCACCGTCACGCCCCGCGCCCTGATCCGCTCGACGAGCGACGCCAGATCGCCCGTCTCGGCGGGGTTCATCCCGGCCGCGGGCTCGTCGAGAAGAAGGAGCGTGGCGCCCGTCGCGAGCGCGCGGGCGATCTCCAGCCGCCGTTGATCGCCGTAGGGAAGCTGGCCTGCGATCCGATTGGCTTCGGACGCAAGCCCCACGAACTCGAGCGCCTCGATGGCCCGCCGCCGGGCGTCGCTTTCAGCCTGGCGGTTCGCGGGCGTCTTGAAGAGCATCGCCGCGACGCCGCCGGGGATCGTGCGATCGAGGCCCACGAGCACGTTCTCGAGCACCGTCATATTGGAGAACAGGCGGATGTTCTGGAACGTGCGCGAGATGCCGCACTGGGCGACGACGTGGGGCGAGCGGCGGCCGCGCCGCCAGACCGCGATCGTGCCCGCCGTGCCGAGCGCCCAGCCTGCAAACAGTCCGAGCCAACCGCGCAGCCGAATCCGGCGCTTGCCGGCGGCGAGACGGTCGAGCACCTCCTCCTTCACCGGCGGCAGGGCGACCGCCGTGGCCGGCACCTCGGCGGGCTGCGAGAGATCGCTCGCATCGGGCACCGTGCCGGGCCCGGCGCGGCGGGCCGTCACCTCGGCCTGGAGCCGATCGCGGAGCGCCTGGGCCTCGGCGAGATCACGCCGGATCGCGAGCACGTCGCTCCCGTCGGCGCTCACCACCCGCCACTTGCCGGCCATCTGGTCGAGCGCGAGTTCGGCACGGAAGTAGCCTCGCAACCGCTCGAGCGCGCCGGTCACGGTGAACGGCTGGCCCGCGACCATCCCCCGCTTCACCACGGCCAGCCAGAGCCGGTCGACGTCCACCGCCGCCAGCGCGCAGAGCAGCCCCGTGAGCAGGCCGATCGCCAGCGCGCTCCAAAAGGTGCCCGCCGAGAACGAGCGCTCGAGCCGGCGGCCGCGGAGCCGCACCGTGCCGCTCGTGGGCGCGTAGATGCCGCTGATCGTGTTGAAGGCCGTGGTCTTGCCGGCGCCGTTGGGGCCGATCAGCGACACGATGCTCCCCTCGGGCACGTCGAGACTCACGTCGGACACGGCCACGAGCCCGCCAAACCTCACCGTGAGCCGATCGACGTCGAGGAGCGGCGTGCCCGCCATGACGGGCGGTGGCGCCACGTCGCTCGTATGCTGGAACACCGGCACCTTCAGCAGGAGGCGCTTCTTCATGGATGGGCCTCGTGCAGTTCGGCTGCGAGCCGCCGCGACGGCACCAGCCCCTCGGGGCGAAACCGCATCACAAGCACGAGCGCGAGGCCGAAGATCGCCAGCCGCCAGCCGCTGAACGAGAGCAGGCTCGAGCCCGAGGGGTTGATATTGAGCTGCTGAATCCACGAATCGGCCCACGGCGCGAGCACCGTGTCGAATCCCACGAGGATCGCCACGCCGAGGAGCGTGCCCGGAATGCTGCCGAGGCCGCCCAGGATCACCGCGCACAGCACCATGATCGAGCGATTGAAGTCGTAGGCATTGGGATCGGCCGTGGTGGAGAGGCTGCCGGCATAGAGGCAGCCCGCGAGGCCCGCTACAGCCGATGACATCGCGAACGCGGAGAGTTTCACGCGCGTGGCGGAGATCCCCATCGCCGAGGCGGCAAGCTCGTCTTCGCGCACCGCCACCCACGCCCGCCCGAGCCGCGAGTGCTCGAGCCGCCGCATCGCCACCACGACGCCGGCGAGGGCGGCGAGCGAGAGGTAATAGAACCAGCGTGGGTCGATCGCGAAGGCCAGGCCGAGGTCGAGGCCGCCAAGCTTCACGCCGGCCCCGGGCGGCGGGACGGGATTGAGCCCCTTCATGCCGCCGGTGATCTGTTCGAGATTGCGCAGCGTCACCTTCACCACCTCGCCAAAGCCGAGCGTGACGATCGCGAGGTAGTCGCCGCGCAGCCGAAGCGTGGGGGCGCCGAGCGCCAGGCCGATGCCGGCCGTGGCCAGCACGCTCATGATCGCCGCAGTCAGCCAACCCACCTGGAAGGGATACATCGGCACGGTGAGGATCGCCATCAGATAGGCCCCGA
>CAZDTC010000348.1:0-3044 GCA_964508125.1 uncultured Candidatus Kuenenia sp. | reverse complement strand
GATCGGCTGGCTTACGCTGGGCTGGCTCCTCCCGGGATGGGATGCGACCGCCGCCCACCCGCAGCGGCCGAACGTTCTCTACATCATCGTCGACGACCAGTCGCCGTTTGATTTCAGGTTTTACAACCCCGCGTCCACGCTCCACGCTCCGGTGATCGAGCGGCTCGCGGCCGAGGGGATGGTGCTCGACGCCGCCTACCACATGGGCTCGTTTTCGGCCGCCGTCTGCACACCGAGCCGCCACATGGTGATGTGCGGCCGGTCGGTTTGGCACCTGCCGATCGGGCCGGGAAAGAAACGCTGCCCTGGCGGAATCGAGCAGTTCACGCTCGCGCCCGTATTTCAGGCCGCGGGCTACGACACGATGCGCACCTGCAAGATCGGCAACGCCTACGAGGCGGCCGACGCGCTCTTTGCCATCCGCCGCGACGCCACCAAGCGCGGCGGCACGACAGAGACGGGGAGCGCCTGGCACGGCGAGCAGGTGCTGGCCTACCTCGATGAGCGGGAGCGCACGGGGGACACCGATCCCTTCCTGATCTATTTCGGTTTCTCGCATCCGCACGACACCCGCGACGGTACGTCGGAGCTGCTCTCGAAGTATGGCGCGACGAACCACACCGACGAGGCTACTCCGCCCCAGGCCGACCCCCGGCTGCCGCCGTTGCCGCCCAACTGGCTGCCGAAGCATCCCTTTGACGACACGCACGCCGCGGTCCGCGACGAGGTCGAGGTGAGCGGAGTGTGGGGCCGGCGCGACCCCGCCACGATCCGCAACGAACTCGGCCGCGAGTACGCCTGCAGCGAAAACATCGACCGCCAGATCGGCCTGGTGCTCGACAAGCTTGCGGTCCTGGGCGAACTCGACAACACCTGGATCTTCTACACCTCCGACCATGGGATCGCGATCGGTCGCCACGGCCTGCAGGGCAAGCAGAATCTCTACGAACACACCTGGCGGGTGCCGTTCGTCGTGAAGGGGCCGGGCGTAAAGCCGGGCAGCCGCGCCCCCGGCAACATCTACCTCGGTGACACGCTCGCCACGCTCTGCGACATCTGTGGCATTCCTGATCCTCCGACCAACGAAGGAAAAAGTTTTCTGCCGGTGCTCGAGGGGAAGCTGCCCTCGATCCGCGACGTGCTTTACGGCGTCTACTGCGGCGGGGCGAAGCCGGGCGTGCGCAGCGTGCGGCGGGGGGACTGGAAGCTCCTCAAATACGAGTCACCGGATGGCGGCCTGCACACGCAGCTTTTCAACCTTGCCGAGAATCCCCACGAGATCCTCGCGGAGCACCATGACCCATCCGTGGCGGCGCTCCTGCCTCGGCATCCGCGGGCGACACAAAAAAACCTCGCCGACGATCCGGCGTACGCCGCGAAGCGGGCCGAGATGGAGGCGATCCTCGTGGCCGAAATGCGGTGGCACGACGATCCGTTCCGGTTCTCCGACCAGCCGCAGGAGACGAAAACCCCGTGAAGACCGCCTGTTTCGTGTTGATCGCGCTCCTCGGCTGCCTCGTGGCCCCCGCGGCCGAGGGCCCCGAATGATGGCGTTCGAAAGGATGGAACAAACGCAAAAACTGCCAACTCGCCGGGATGGCGGGCTCGGCGCTCTCTACGACCTCCCCGCCGTAGGTGATCAGCCCGCCGATCGTGGCGCGTGTTCGTGCGTCACGCTGAGCACCTTGACCGTGGTTCCACGGTTGAATGGTTGGAGCGTATGAGGGATGGCCGCATCGAGGTAGACGCTGTCACCTGTGGTGAGCGCCACGAGTTCGTCGCCGTATCCGAGCCTGAGCCGCCCTTCGAGGACGAGCAGGAACCGCTCCCCTCGATGGCTGTCGGGCGCGCTCTTCGTGCCATCTCCCGCAATGTGCAGGATCATCGGATGCATCGACCGGTCGCGATACTGATCGGCCCGGTGTTCGATCGTGGATTTATTTTGCCGATCCTTGCCGAGCGGCTCGACACGGCCCTCCCCCTGTTTTACCGCGACGAAGCGCGGCGTCGTCGTCAGACCGGCCACGAGCGTGTCGACGCCACACTCGAGCGCTTGCGCTAGTTTCACGAGCCCCTCGAGCGACGGCGTGAGCTGGCCGTTTTCGAGTTTCGAGAGCCAACTCACGGTGAAGTTGGCCCGGGACACCACCTCCTCGAGCGTCATCCTGCGGGCGAGCCGGGCGACGCGGATGCGCTGGCCGAGGTCGGCGAGATTGACGGAGGATGACATGAGCGGTGTGCCACAGGTGCCGACACACTATGGAGCCCACACGCCCGCCCCGCAAGAGGGAGGGGTTCCCCTCACGGACTTCCTTTTCCCGCCGTCTCAGGCACCCGGGCGGCGGAAGTGGCGGTAAGCCTGGAGCACGTCGTGGAGGTCGGAGGAGATCGTCATCTCATCGGCCTCGAAGTCCATCAGCCAGGTACGGTTGCTGGCCACCGCATCCGCGAGCAGCGGCAGAATCTCACCGAGCGTGACCCGCACCGAATTCGGCTGCTGGGCAGCCTGCAGGGCCGTCGTCGCATCGGCGTCGGGACCTGTATAAACGCGGAGTTTCCGCAGCGCCATGGCATCCTCTCCCTGGCCAGTGTGGCCTTCATCCCGCAGGGCTGACCGGCCATCCATGACCGGCGGGCAGGCGATCGGTGCGACCGCTCGGACGCCCTGCTCAAAAACATCATCGGCCACAGCGGCCGGCAAAGTTTGGCCGAATTCCCGGGTCGTGCCGAAAATTCATGCCGTTCCGGCAACATGGGCCGACTGGGCGGCGCTTCTCAGGCCGAAGGCCGGCCGTTGCCGGCGCTGCCGGTCGTCATGCGGCCGGCGCGAAAGGCCTCTCCCATCGCCTTGGGGACGAGCGCCTCCGCCTGGAGCACGCGGGTGCGGTTCTCGGCGGTGGCGGCCTTCATCTCCTGCTCCCGGGCGATCGCGAAGGCCCGCCTTTCCTCGGCCTTGGCCCGGGCGACGCGGGTGTCGGCCTCGGCTTGGTCGGCCTGGAGCCTGGCCCCGATGTTTTCCCCCACCTCGATGTCGGCGATGTCGA
>CAZDTC010000347.1:0-3045 GCA_964508125.1 uncultured Candidatus Kuenenia sp. | reverse complement strand
TCGTCGAGGACGGTGTCGATCTGTTCCAGGGAGAGTTCTTCGGCATGCCGCGGCCCGCGGCGGAGGTGCTCGGGGCGCCCGCCGCACTGCCGCTCGCACGATAGGGAAGCGAGGCCCCGAATGAGGGCCGTTTTTGAGCAAGCGTGACTGCGCGTTGACACGGCTGTCAGCAGCGGTATTTTGTGAATTCGGGACCCCTCTCACTGTCTGAAAATACCCCCCACAGGAAGGGAATCTGCTCGTGGCATCCATGCACGATGGCAAGTCGAGTCGCGGCACGAAGAAGCGTCGTTCACCGGCGGGCGTTCAGCGCTGGCGCCGTTTCCGCTGTGGCTTCGACATGCTCGAGGCCCGCCGGCTTATGGCTGTGGATGTCGCCGCCACCAACACGGGCTTCGTGGGAGCGCCGGGCGACGTCAGCGCGATTGTGGCGCAGAACGCGAGCCCGGAGCCGGCGGTCTTCGGCGTTGTCGAAGCCGGCGAGAATAGAGTTCGGCTCTCATGGTCGCCCGCAACGTCCCCGTCCGGCACGCGCACGGGGTGCGACGTGCAGGTCAGCGTTGCCGGTGGGGCTTGGTCGCCGATTGCTCGCACCGTGCCGCTCGAGGCGGATGCGACCGGGGTGACTGTAAATCACCTTGCCAACGGCGTCGTGCACAGGTTTCGCGTCGTAGCCGCGTTCAGCAGCGGGGAGACTGCGATCTCATCCGAATCGTCGCCGTTGATTCCTCAATCGCCGGCCGTTTCGGCCGGCCGGTTCCCAGCGCCCACGAATGTCTCCGCGTCGGCGGGGAACCAATCCGTCACGGTGCGCTGGTCCGCCGTGGCCGGGGCGATCGACGGCTACACGATCGAGTATTCGGTCGACGGCGGCTGGTCGTGGGTGACGGGTGGCCAGGCCGCCAAGGCGGCCACCTCGCTCGTCGTGGGCGGACTTGCCAACGGCGTGCCCTGCCAAATTCGCGTTGCTGCCAAAGACGCCGCCGGAACGGGCGCATTCTCCAAGGCGACGCCGGCATCGAATGCGGTGCCGGGAACCGAAGGTGCGGAGACGTATGCCGACATCGGCGTCTCATCGCTGCAGTTCACCGCCGACGGCAGATTGGCGGAGTTGGTTCGTGAGAGCGTGGCGGCACCCGATGGCAATGGCACCACCTCGCGGCTTGTGTTTCGCGTGGCTGGAACGGTCCGCGACATGACGGAGGACGTGATCTTGGAGGAGCGGCTCGGCCCGACGTCGCAACTGGTTTTCACGCCGGACGGCAAAGCCAACGTGCTTGTGGCCGGAAGCACGCTGCGGCACTTCCGGCTCGACGCCGGTGGGTGGCGTTTGGTCAGCGAAGAGTCGCTCGAGTTGCCCTCCGCTCCGAGTCTGCTCGTGGCCCGCACTGCCAGCGACGGGAGTCTTCACTTCGTCGTCGGTGCGTTCGGGTTTTTCGGTCAGCCCGGCTCGTTGTACTACGGCACCAATGCCGGCGGTTCCTGGCGGGGCGAGCGGATTACGGACCGTGCTGAAGTGCAAGGCTATAGCTATGCAGGCATCGGACGGCATGTCGGCCTGGCGTTGAGCGGCGACGGCAAGGCGCATGTCGTCTACACGCCGGAAGTGGAGATTCGAAATCGTCCCGACGGCTTCACGCCTGTTTACAGCGAACTGGCTTACGCGACGAATCAATCTGGTGGTTGGGCCACCGAGATCGTGCACCGCCCGCCGGATGGAACGGGTGAATCCGGCGGCGGCGCTTCGATCGCGATCAGCCCTTCGGGCCAGCCTTACATCGCGCAGTTTTTTCTCGATTCGGCCCCAACGGGTTCGGCGATCTCGGCACGGCTGCAGGTCCAGCAGCGGAAGCCGGGGGGCGGGTGGACAATGGAAACCGTTGTGTCGAGCCCCGACGGGTACGCCCTGAAGGACGGTCCCAAGTTCACGGGCTATGCGCCGCTGGTCGCTTTCGATGGAGCAGGCGTGCCGCACATCGCTTTCAGCGATCTGGCTGCTCGGCATAACCCCTCGCAGCAGCACTATGTCGGGCAGATCCGCCATGCTTGGAAAGCCAATGGCCGTTGGCGGGTGGAAACGGTCTATCGCCAGACGGACCCGCTGCAAAACACGATGGGTCTGCCTTCGATGGCAGTCGGCACCGATTCGATCGTGTTTTCCGGCATCGAGTTTCGTGGCGAGGCCACCAGTCTCGTGAAGATCAGCCGGCCGCTCGCGTCGGGTGGCGGCGGCGGTGGCGGCGGTGCCAAGCCCGGCGACACGACTGCTCCGACCGTCCGGTCGGTCAAGCCGCCCGCCTTCAAGACATACGCCGCCGGCGGTCAACTCGGCTTCACGGTGACATTCAGCGAAAATGTGAAAGTGACCGGCGTCCCGGCATTGCCTGTCCAGATCGGGAATTCGATGCGGTTGGCAACATATGTCAAAGGCAGCGGGACAAAATCGCTCGTGTTTGCCGCGCTGGTTCAATCTGGTGATCTCGACACCGATGGCGTGACGGTGGGGGCAGCGATCGTGCAGGATGCGGGGACGATCAGCGACGCCGCTGGAAACGCATCCCTGGGCACGCTGCCGGCGGTGAATGCCAGCAGGGTGCTCGTCGATGCCGTGGGGCCGCAGATCGTTGCCGTCGGCTCTTTGCCGTCGGGGTCGTTCAAGGTCGGGCAGAAGCTCGCGCTGGCCGTCACGTTCAGCGAACCGGTGGTGGTCAAGGGCAAGCCCACGATCACCATTTCAATTGGTCAAGTTGCCCGCACGATGACGTATGTCAGCGGCACGAACACCGCGACGCTGACGTTCTCGCTGACGGTGAAGAAGGGGGACCCGCTGTCCGGTGCATTTGCCATCCAGAATCTGCTGAACATCCCGTCGAACGCGTCCATCAAAGACCGCGCCGGTAACGGCCTCGTCTCGTCGACGCTCCCCGTTGGAGTCGGCTGACTGGCAGGAGTTGTGGTTGGAGTCAGAGCAGAGCATCGGTCATCACTCACGCTGCCGCGAGTCGATGAAGATCGTGACGGGGCCGTCGTTGACGAGGCTCACCT
>CAZDTC010000346.1:0-3049 GCA_964508125.1 uncultured Candidatus Kuenenia sp. | reverse complement strand
GAACTGCCGCAGGACCGGCCGCAGGAGGATCGAGCCGATCCAGTAGAAGCCGACGAACGCCCCGATGAACAGCATCGACAGCCGCGCCGGCGGGATGTCGTAGAGCCAATACCAGTTTTCAGGGTCGAACCAGCGTGCATTCATGCCAGCGATACTACCAACGCCCCGACGCTACCGCACGTCTTCGCCGTCGAGCGCGTAGATGGCCAGATGCTTGCCGTCGGGCGCCCGCAGTTCCTCGAGCCGAAACGTGCCCGCCACGGCCACCGGCCGGATCGAAAAGTTCGCCGTTTTTCCGGGCTGCATCCGCACCACGACGCAGTCGTAGAGGGCGGCCCCGGGGCCGAAGCAGCATTCCATGTTGTCGCGGACGAGGACGAACTGGGAGAGTCCCGTCTGCTGGAAACTCGGGAGGATGTAGCCCCGGATCCGGATCCGCTCCCGTTCGAGATCGGTGACCCGCTTCGGCAGGAGGTCGCGGGTGAACAGTGAACCCTTCTCCATGTCGAACTTGATGTCGTCGAAAGAGATGTCGCGGATCGCGCCTGACGGCCGGCCAGCAGATGGGGGCGTCTGGCCAGCGGTCGGCACGGCACCCGCCGGCGCATCGGCCGGCCGTGCCGGGCTCGGGCCGCCACAGCCGGCGGCGAGGGCCACGATCCCAATCACGATCAGGAGGCGGTCACCTGACAACGGCGTCCTCGAGATGATAGAGCACGCCGCCGTCGAGGGCGGCGGTGCCGGTGGGGCGGACTGCGAATCGACCCGCGATCTTGCGGAGCCGAGGAGAGAACTCGATGCCCGTCTTGTCGCGCAACTGCACGAGCACGCGATCGGTGATTTTGGGGTTGCCGCCGAAGCAGCAGTCGCCCTGATCGCGCACGAGGAGAAACTGCACGATCCCCTGCTGCTGCTTGCCGGGATACATGTATCCCTTCAAGAGCACGTCGCGGCCGTCGAGCTCCCGCGCAGAGTCGGGAATCACAGTTGGGGGGTCGCCCGGCAGCGGCTGCAGCATCGAGTAGTTGGCCCGCAGGAATCCTGGCGGCAGTTCCTGCGCGTAGACGGCGGACTGGTAGATGAGGCCGCCCACGAGCGCACAGGCCGAGAGCGAGATCGCGGCGATGGCGAGCCGCTTGCCGCCGAGCTCCGTCGGGCGGGCCCCGATGTCGCGCCAGGCAACGAGCCCGAGCACGATGCCGAGCACTGGCACGACGGCCAGCCACCAGTCGAGGAAGGCCAGCGGCGAGAGGAGCGCGAGCACCCCTGCCGCGACGACGGCCCCTCCGATGGCGCGATACCGCTCGTCGCCTTCGGAAGCCGCGGTAGAGGACAGGGTTTCGGAAGAGTCGAAGAGGCCGCTTGCCATGGTTCAGTGCGGCTGCGAGCGGAAGGCCGACCGCGCCGCGACGGCGACGATCGCGACGATGGCGGCCCAGGCGACCCATTTGAAGAGCCGGAAGCGATCGGCCGACTGTCCCGTGGTCGCCGGCTGCGTGGCGGCCGGGCTCTCGTTCTCACCGAGGCCGTCGTCGCCGATGACGGGTGCTATCCGCGCCGCGAGCGATGCGTCGTCGGGCGAAGGCTGTGCAGGTGATCCTGCTGGCAAACCCTCGCCCGGATCGCCCTCGCTGTCGGCCGCCGGCTTCGCGGCTGCTCCGGGCGCGAGCGCCCCAGCGAACCCCGCGAGCGTGGCGGCCCGGCGGACGGCCTCGGGGTCGATCTTCTCGAGCTTTGCGATCGCAGCGGCGGCCTCCGGCAGCGGGCAGGCGCGGAGGTAATTCACCACCGGCTCGCGGACGAAGATGTTGTCGGCATCGGCCTTCTCGAAGAGCTCCGCGAGCCGGTCGATCACCGACCAGTCTTCCCAGCGGGCGAGGTCGGCGATCACGAGATCGGCGAGCTTCGGCTCGTCGAGCAGGATCCGCAGCGACTGGAGCACCCGCGCCCGCGGCAAGATCTCCGACTCCTCGCCGAGGAACCGCAGCGCCATCACCGCGGCATACGTTTCCGTGAACGGCACGTCGCGTCCCTTGCGGTCGAGGAACAGGCGATCGACGAGGTCGAGCCCCTCGGGGCCGCGGAGCGTGACGTAGCAGGCGATGAGCGCGTCGATGCCGGACCGCACGTCGGCCTTCTCGGGCGGCAGGTTCTCCCCCTTGAGGATCTCGGCGATCCGCTCTGCGTCGGCCTTCGTGCCGCACACGCCGAGCATCGTGGCATAGAGCCGCCGACGATTGGCCTGCACCTTCGGGTTCTCGATCCACGAGAGCAACTGCGTGGGATCCATCCGGCTCTCGAGCCCACGAACGTCGTCGTAGGGCGCCACGGCGAACTCGTCGTAGGCATCGCGGGCAAGCGTTTCGTCGGCATCCTCGAGGTGCTTCTGGAAGAACGCCAACCGGTCTGGCCCCTTCTCCGGCAGGTCGCCGAGCTTGCGCAGGTATTCGACGGCGCGGTCGCTCACGGGAATCGGGCTCGACCACACGAGGTTTGGCGGCTCGACGGCCATCAGGAGAAACAGCGACCCGGCCGGCTTGTCCTCGAGAAGAATCGTCTCGATCGGCTTGGCGTCTGCTCCGAGCAGCCCCGCATCCTCGACGAGTCCGGAGCCCTTGAGCACCTCGACGACCGCAAACTTCCCCTTCGGCAGCGGCCCCTCGGCCCGCGGCGAAAGCGCGGCAGCCGGCGGCCCCTCGACGAGCCTGGCGATCACGGCCGCCTGGCTCTGGGCGATCTCCTGCGCGAACGTGAGCGAAACGGCCGAACAGAACGGGCACGCCTCGACTCGCACGGCCTGCACAAAGAGCGCGGCCGCAAGGAGAAACGCCGTAAATCGGGCGGGTGTTCTCATCACCGACAGTGTAGCGGACGGGGGAATGCCCGTGGGGCAAGCGTCCCGCTTGCCTGCCTCGACTGGCCCGCGCCGGCTTCGGGATCGCCCAGTCCACATGTGGGACAGGCTTCAGCCTGTCATGTCTCAACCGGCCCAATCCGGCTCGGGGTCGCCCCTACCATCTCGCCGGACGTTCGCCTCCGCCCTCCAGGC
>CAZDTC010000345.1:0-3059 GCA_964508125.1 uncultured Candidatus Kuenenia sp. | reverse complement strand
GGCAGTGACAGGCTGAAGCCTGTCCTACGCGCGGGCCTTCGGGCGGTAGAAGCTGCAGCCTTTGCCGGGGAGCCGTTCGTAGCCCGTGTCGATGCCGATCATCGTTTCGGCGCCTCCCAGGAAGAGGGCGCCGTCGGGCTTGAGCACGCGCCGCATCTTCGTCACGAGGGCCGCCCGCGTCGGCACGTCGAAGTAGAGCATCACGTTGCGCAAGAAAATTACGTCGCACGGCGGGAGCATCGGCCAGGGGCCGTTGAGGTTCAGACAGCGAAACTCCACGAGCCGCCGGCAGTCCTGGGCGATGCTCCACTTGCCCTGCAGCGGTCTAAAGTGCTTCGCGAGCAGGTCGGGGGGAAGGCCGCGGTTGGTTTCGAGGTCGCTGAACACGCCCTCCCGGGCCCGCGCTAGCACCGGCTCCGAGATGTCGGTGGCGATGATCCGGATCCGCCAGGTGGCGACGAGTTCGGGGAAGTGGTCGTTCAGGAGCATCGCGATGCTATAGGGCTCCTGGCCGGTCGAGCAGGCGGCCGACCAGATCACGAGCTGCTTGTGGGCCGCACGCTTGGGGATCATCTCGGTGACAAGTCCGCGAAGCGTGTCGAACGGGCTCTTATCGCGGAAGAACGACGTCTCGTGCGTCATCATTGCGTTGAGCACGTCCTTCTCGAGGCCCTTGTCGCCGGTGGTGCGGATCCGGTCGACGAGCGTGTCGAGGCTCGGGATCGACCGCTGCCGCACGATCGGCATGAGCCGGGCGACCACGAGATACTGCTTCGAGTCGTCGATCACCACGCCCGTGCGGCGACGCAGGAGATCGCGGAGGAACGCAAACTGTGCGGGGCTGACCTTCATCGGCCGCGCCGCGCGAGTCGCAGCGCCACCTCCGCGCCGATCCGTGACAGGGGCAGCACCGCGTCGGCCAGGCCCGCCTTCGCCACCTCGCCCGGCATCCCCCACACCACGCTCGAAAATTCGTCCTGGGCGATCACCGCCCCGCCGGCCTCGACGATCGCCCGTGCGCCGGCCACACCGTCGCGGCCCATGCCGGTGAGCACCACGCCGAGCACGCCCGGACCCCACACCTTCGCCGCCGAGCGGAAGAGCACGTCGGCCGAGGGCCGGCACGATTGCTCCGGAGCATCGTCGGTGAGGCGGACGCGCGGGGCGTGGGGCTCACCGACGACCACGAGGTGCCGCCCGCCGGGCGCGAGGAGGATTTCGCCGCCGGCGAGCGGGATGAAGTCGGCGGCCTCGCGCACGTCGCGGCCGCAGATCTTCGCGAGCCGCTCGGCGAGCTGCGCCGTGAAGAAGGCGGGCATATGCTGCACGATGAGCACGGGCACCTTCGCCTCGGCGGCGATCGCCGGCAGCACCTCCGCCAGTGCCGTGGGCCCGCCAGTGCTCACGCCGATCACCACCGCCTTCACGGGCCCGCGCGGCCCGTCGGTTGGTGGCTTACGGATTGCCGGCGCCGGGGCGGCCGCATGGTCGAGCCGCGTTCCGCGGGGCACGAGCGCCTTGATCTTCGCCACGAGTTCGTTGCGGATCACCGCCGCCACCTCGCCGGGATCGAGGCCTGTCGGCTTCGCGGTGTAGTCGTTGGCGCCGGCGAGCAGCGCATCGACCGTGGCCTTCGCACCGCGCTCGGTGAGGCTCGAAAACATGATCACCGGCAGCCTGGGCGCGAGTTTGCGGATCTCGCGGAGGGCCGAGATCCCGTCGAGCACGGGCATCTCGACGTCGAGCAGCACGACATCGGGTGGCCCCGCGGCCACCATCTCGACAGCCATCCGGCCATTCACCGCGGCTCCCGCCACCGCGAGGTCGGGATCGGCCGCGAGCGTGGCGGAGAGCAGGCTGCGGATCGTGGAGGAGTCGTCGACGATGAGCACGCGGATCGGGCCGCGGGCAGCGGTCGAGGCGATCTCGGCCGCGCTGCACACGCCGAGCCCCACGAGCTTGCGGGCAAGCGCATCGGCCGTGAACGGCTTGGTCACGAAGTCGTCGGCGCCCGCCGCGAGGGCCGACTCGATCCGCCCCCGGTCGCTTTCCGTCGAGATCATGAGCAGCCGCAGGCCGCGGTGCCGCGGATGCGCCCGCAGCCGGCGCACAAGCTCGATCCCGTCCATCACCGGCATGTACCAGTTCACCGTGACGAGGTCAGGCCGCGGGCCGGCGGTTAGTCGCTCGATCGCTTCGGCGCCATTGGCGGCCTCGTCGCAGTCGAACCGCAGGTCGCGAAGCGCGCGCGCCACGATCGATCGGCTCGCCTTCGAGTCGTCGACGACCAGCGCACGCACGTGATAGGCCTCCTATGCCAAGAATCAGCCTAGCGTTTGTATTCGTCGACGAGCCGTTGCAGGGCCTGGGCCATGCGGGAGAGCTCCTGCGACGAGAGCTGCGTGTTCGAGGCGCCTTCGGCCGTGCTCTGGGCGGCCTGGGCCACCTGCACGATGTTCTCCGCGATCTCCGTGGAGCCGGTCGTGGCCTCGCCGATGTTGCGGCTGATCTCGCTCGTGGTCACCGACTGCTCCTCGACGGCCGCGGCGATCTTCGTCTGCAGGCCGTCGATCCGCCCGATCACGCTCTCGATCTCGGCGATCGCAGCCACGGCGCGCCGCGTGTCTCCCTGCATCGCCTCGATCTTCGCCCCGATCTCCTCCGTCGCCTTCGCCGTCTCGCGGGCGAGTTCCTTGACCTCGTTGGCGACGACAGCGAAGCCCTTGCCGGCCTCACCGGCCCGGGCGGCCTCGATCGTGGCGTTCAAGGCGAGGAGATTCGTCTGCTCGGCGATCGACGTGATCACCTTCACCACCTTGCCGATCTCGGAACTCGAGTGCCCCAGGGCGTTCATCGTGACCGAGGTCGAGCCCGCCATCTCGACGGCCTGCTTCGCCGTAGCGGCCGCCGCTTGGGCGTTTCTGGCGATGTCGTGGATGCTCGTCACGAGACTCTCGATCGAACCCGACACGACGCGGGCGTTGCCGCTCACCTGCTCGGCCGCGGCCGACACGAGGTTGGCCTGCGCCGTCGTCTCTTCGGCCGCCGCGCTCATCTGC
>CAZDTC010000344.1:0-3079 GCA_964508125.1 uncultured Candidatus Kuenenia sp. | reverse complement strand
CACCAGTCGAACTCCTCGTTCGTCATGCCCTTCCAGGCGTAGACGGGGATGCCGGCCTTGGCGATCGCCGCGGCGGCGTGGTCTTGCGTCGAGAAGATGTTGCAGCTGCTCCAGGTGACCTCGGCGCCCAGTGCCTTGAGGGTTTCGATGAGCACGGCCGTCTGGATCGTCATGTGGAGGCAGCCGGCGATGCGGGCCCCGGCAAGCGGCTTCGAGCGGCCATACTTCTCCCGCAGCGCCATCAGGCCGGGCATCTCGTTCTCCGCCAGCATGATCTCCTTGCGGCCCCAGTCGGCGAGGGCGAGATCGGCAACTTTGTAGGGCAGACGGGTTTCAACGTGGGCCACAAAAACCTCCTTCGGGAGAACAATGTTCGGGAAACGATGTGACCCGAGCCTAATTGCCCGGGCACCACATGATATACCGTCACCGCGATTCGACAGTAGCCGCCATCGCCCTCCGGGCCGCAGCCACGAAAGCCCTTACTTTTTCGGGGTTTTTGCGGCCCGGGCCCGCTTCCACGCCGCTGGCGGTGTCGACGGCCGCTGTCTTGCTGGCACGGATGGCTTGCGCGACGTTCTCGGCCGTGAGGCCTCCCGCGAGGGCCGTGGGCAGGTTGAGGGGCCGAGTGCTCGCGAGCGCCGCCCAGTCGACCGTGGCACCGGTGCCGCCGAGCTGGCCGGCCTCTGTTCCACGGGGCACGGCTGCATCGATGATCACGAGCTCGGGGGCCGCGCCGAGCGTGGCCGCCTCCGCCAGCCAGCGTCGTGCGGCGGCAAGGGGGTCGCTCCCCGCCTCGAGCCGCACCGCGCGGATCACCGTGAGCCCCGCCAACTCGGCGCATCGCGCGGGCCGATCCACGCCGGGCTGATCACCCTCGAGGTGGCCATGCAGTTGCACCGCATCGAGGCCCACGGCCGCGACGACGCGCCTGATCTCGGCGGCGTCGGTGCCGGCGAACACGCCGACTTTCAGCACGCCAGCAGGCACCGCGGCCGCGACGGCGCGGGCTCGTGCCCCGTCGAGGGCCCGGGGCGACCCTGCCACGAAGTTGAGCCCGATCGCGTCGGCCCCGGCTTCAGCGACGAGCCGTGCGTCGTCGGGGGTCGTGACGCCGCAGATTTTGACACGGAAGAGCATGATGGCGGTGAAGAACGTAGGCCAGGCTTCAGCCTGTCATGTATGACGGGAGCGCACGGGAGCGATTGACAGGCTGGAGCCTGTCCTACCCGGAAAAGTCTACGCGGCCGGCAGATGGTGCAGGAAGCGGCCTCCGTTGGTCGAAATCATTCGTGTTGCGGCGGCCGCCGCGACGAGTGAATCCCTGGCCCCAGGAAGTTGCCGCCGTCGATGATCGCTCCCCGCCGCCACCCGTCGAGCCGCCCGTTTCTCGCCACCCCTCGTGTCGACTTCTACCACCCGGCCCGAGCGATCGATACGGCGCTCCAAGGGCTCGACCGGCTGGTCAGACGCTCCGAGGGAATCGGGCTCGTCGTCGGTCCCCCGGGAACAGGCAAGTCGCTGCTGCTGGCCATGGTGGCAGAGACCGTCGGCGACGATTTCGCGGTCGCCCTTTTGACGGGCACGCGCATCTGCACGCGGCGGGCACTATGGCAGGCGATCCTGGCGGCGATCGGCGAGCCCTACCGGGGGATCGAAGAGGGTGAACTACGGATCGGGGTCGTGGAGCGGATCCGGGGCCTGGCTGCGACCGGCTCGGGGCTCGTGGTGCTCGTCGACGAGGGGCACACGCTCCCCACGCGGCTGATCGAGGAACTGCGGCAGCTCACCAACATCCCCACGCCGATGCCGGCCGTGCACATTGTGCTCGCCGGCACCGCGGAACTCGAGGAGATCCTCGGAAGCCCGAAGATGGAGAGCTTCACGCAGCGGATCGGGGCCCGGCACTACCTCGAGCCGCTCGAACATGCCGAGACGGTAGCCTACGTCCGCACCCAGATGAAGATGGCGGGGCTCGAATGGGACGCTGCGTTCGAACCGGGCTGCGACGACGCCGTGTTCACCGCCACCGATGGCGTGCCACGGCTGATCAATCAACTCTGCGACATCGCCCTCGTGGCCAGCACCGAGGCGGGGCGGGAACGCGTGACCCCCGACGGCATCGCGGCGGCATGGTCGGAGATCCAGCGGCTGCCGCCGCCTGCAGCGCTCGCGGCCGGCCCGATCGATCAAGTCGTCGACGAATCCGAGTCTGCCGCCTCGCCTGATGGTATCGAGACCGCTGCCGATGCGTTCGGGAGTGATGTGGGCGTGGTTGAGTTCGGCTCGTTCGACGATGCCACGCTGCCGGAAACGGATGCCGCGGCATCCACGATGGACGGGACCATCGCCGACGTCGGCGGGTCGGCCGCCCATGGCGATGACTCCGCCACGGCGGAAGACCCGTGGCACGGGCCGGAGGTGGAACTCGTGTTTGACGCGGCGGTGGATCCCTTCGAGGAATACTTCGAGCAGGAGGAGCCGGTCATGGAGCGCTACGTAATGCGTGGTCCCGAGGACTTCAGAGGCCACCGCCCCGTGGCCAGCCGGGAGGGCGCCGCAATGGCCCGCCAACTCGATGCCGTCGGACAGCCCCCAGGACAGGCTTCAGCCTGTCAGCCGCCCTCTCACTGTCGTCCTCCTCTTCCGAGTCTCGCCCCATCCGCGCCCGCCGTTGCGGTCGTGGCCCCCCCTGCCGACATCGACGACGCCGACATGGTGGTGATCGAGGAGGACATCCTCGAGCATCCATCGGAGCAACGCGGGAAATCGATTTTCGCGGTGCGGCCCGGCGATTACCGCAGCCTGTTCGCCCGTCTCCGCCGCGGCGACAAGTGATCCCGTGGGGCAAGCGTCTGGCTTGCCTTGGAACGTGGCAACCGAGACGGTCGCCCCACTTTTGGCAAGTGAGCCATCCGGGGTTTAGCCTGTCCTCCATATGACCGCCGACATTCACTCCCGTGACGATTGGCCGCCCGGCCGCGTGCTCGTGCAGTCGGCCACGTACAACGAGCGAGAAAACATCGACCACCTCATCGATGCCGTGCTCGCATCGTCGCCCGACGTGCAGCTGCTGATC
>CAZDTC010000343.1:0-3103 GCA_964508125.1 uncultured Candidatus Kuenenia sp. | reverse complement strand
AGCAGTCGGCCACGACGGGGCTGCCCGAGAGCCTGTGCCGGGCCAACATGCAGAAAAACCTGTTCGTGCTCTCGAACATGGATCGGATGCTCGATGCCTTGTCGCGCGGGCTGCCGCCCGAAATCCTCTGGAAGGGCTACGGCACGGAGCACCGCGGCGTGGTCGTGAGCTACCAGGCGCAGGCGCCGGTGCTCGGGCTCGTGCTGCCCTCGAATTCGCCCGGCGTGCATACGCTCTGGCTGCCGGTGATCGCGCTCGGCGTGGGGCTCGTGCTCAAGCCGGGCGGGCAGGAGCCGTGGACGCCGTATCGGATGGCGGCGGCGATGGTGGAGGCGGGAATCCCGGCCGAGGCGATCAGCCTCTATCCGGGGGCCACCGACGTGGGCGGCGCGATCCTCGCGGGCTGCGGGCGGAGCATGATCTTCGGCAGCGCGAAGACGGTGGAGCAGTATCGCGGCAACCCGAGCGTGCAGGTGCACGGGCCGGGCTTCTCGAAGGTGATCCTCGGCGACGACTGCGTCGACGACTGGGAACGCCACCTCGACGTGATCTGCGAGAGCGTGGCGGCCAACAGCGGCCGCGGCTGCATCAACGCGTCGGCCGTGTACGCGAGCCGCCACACGAAGGCGATCGCCGAGGCACTCGCGGCCCGGCTGGGCCCGATCGACGTGCTGCCGCCCGACGACCCGGCCGCGAAGCTCGCCGCCTTCACGGTGCCCGGAGCCGCCAAGGCCACGTGGGAGCAGATCGAGTCGGGCCTCAAGGCGCCCGGCGTGACGCACGCCACCGCGACCTACGGCCCGCGCTTCGTCGAGGGGGAGCGGTGCGGCTGGCTGCGGCCCACGGTCGTGCACTGTGCGTCGCCCGATCCCGAGATCGCGAAGGCGGAATACATGTTTCCCTTCGTGAACGTCGTCGAGTGTCCGCAGGAGCACGTGCTCGATCGCATCGGGCCCACGCTCGTGGGCACGGCGATCACGGAAGACGACGCCTTCCGGCGGCGGCTCGTCGCTTGCACGCACATCGACCGGCTCAATCTCGGGCCGATCCCGACCACGAAGCTCGACTGGCTGCAGCCCCACGAGGGCAACATCATCGACTTTCTCTACCGCTCGCGGGCGCTCCAGCTGCCCGCGGCGAAAGCCGAGGGCGGAGCCCCCCGGGCCGTCGCGGCGGCCAGGTGAGCGGAGGCGGCATGGCGGCCTGCGAGATGCCGGGTGAGTTCGAGGTGCGGCCAGGCCCGCGGATCGTGGTGGGCCCCGGCACGCTTGGCCGGCTTGGCGCGCTTGCCCGGGAGCTCGGTGCCGTGCGGGCACTCGTCGTGAGCGATCCGGGGATCGTCGAGGCGGGGCACACCGATGCGGCGGTCGAGTCGCTCGCCGAGGCCGGCGTGACGGCTTCGGTGTTTTCCGAGTTCGGCGAAAACCCCACCACCGACCACATCGCCGCCGGCGCGGCGGCGGCGCGGGAGTTTCGCCCCGACCTGCTCGTGGGCCTCGGCGGCGGCTCGTCGATGGACTGCGCGAAGGGGATCAATTTTCTGTTTTCCTGCGGCGGCCGGATGCAGGACTACCGCGGCCGCGACTCGACGCCCGCGCCGATGCTGCCCTCGATCGCCGTGCCCACCACCGCCGGCACCGGCAGCGAGACGCAGTCGTTCGCCCTCGTGAGCGACCCGGCCACCGGGCTCAAGATGGCCTGCGGCGCGGTGGGCGCCGCCTTCCGGATCGCGATCCTCGACGTGAACCTCACGCTCACGCAGCCGCTCTCGCTCGTGGCCCTCACCGGCATCGACGCCCTCTCGCACGCCGTGGAGAGCCATGTGAGCCGGGCCGCCACGCCCGCCTCGCGGATCTTCTCGCGCGAGGCCTTTCGACTGCTGGCCACGAATCTGTCGGGCGTGTTTGCCGACGGCGGCACGATCGCGGCCCGGTCGGCGGTGCAGTTCGGGGCGGCGCTCGCGGGCCTGGCGATCGAAAACTCGATGCTCGGCGCCGCCCACGCGCTCGCCAATCCGCTCACGGCCGCCCATCACGTGGCCCACGGCCAGGCCGTGGGGCTGATGCTGCCCCACATCGTGCGATTCAACGGCCCCGCCTGCAACTCGGGCTACGCCGAATTGCTCGGCGAAATTGGCACGGCCTGCGAGCCCGATGCCACAGCCGAGTGCCTCGCCACATGGCTGGCAGACCTGCTCGCGCGATCGCGTCTGGCCACCACGCTCACCGCAGCCCGCGTCGCAGCGCCCGATACAGCCGCTCTCGCCGCTCAGGCCGCGGCACAATGGACGGCCGGTTTCAATCCACGGCCCGTCACTGCAGCGGATCTCGCCCGGCTCTACGAGGCCGCACGATGAATCGCCCGGCCCTGATCTTTTTCGGGCTGTGCATCGCGCTCACGACCGTCGTCCGCGCGGACAAGATCGACCAGGTCCCGGCCGAGGCCTGGCCGCTGGCCCGCGGCGGCCCGGCCGCCACCGGCCGGTCGGCGATGCCGCTCTCCCTGCCACTCGCCGAGCATTGGCACCGGTCGTTCGAGAAGACGGCGTTCGGAGCGGTGCCGGTGATCGCCGGCGGCACGATCTACCTCGGCGATCTCGACGGCACGTTCCACGCGCTCGATCTCGAGACGGGCGCGACGCGCTGGTCGTTCAAAGCCGAGGCGGCGGGGTTCCCGTCGGCTGCGGCGGTGTCGCTCGATGCCGCGCTGCCGCTCGTCGTCGTGGGAGACGACACAGGCGTCGTCAGGGGTTTCGATCCGGCGACGGGCGAGGTCGTCTGGGAATACGAGACCGACGGCGAGATCTCGGGCGGGCCCACGATCCTGCCCGCGGCCGACGGAACGCCGGCCCGCGTGCTCGTGGGGTCCCAGGACGCGTCGCTCGCCTGCCTTGCGCTTGCCGATGGCTCGGTCGCGTGGAAGCATTCGATCGCCGACCAGACCCGCTGTTCGCCCACGGTGGTCGTGGGCAATGTGTTGACCGCCGGCTGCGACGGCAAACTACACGTGATCGACGCCGCCACCGGCACCGAGACGGCCGCCGTGCCGATCGACGGCCCCACGGGCACGACGCCGGCAGCCGCGGAGGGCCGGGTCTATTTCG
>CAZDTC010000342.1:0-3119 GCA_964508125.1 uncultured Candidatus Kuenenia sp. | reverse complement strand
CAAGGGCGCCGCCCGAGCCCTCGCCGACGGCTGGGGCGATTGCGAGGAGCTCACGTGTCTGTTCATCGCCGTCTGCCGCGTGGAGGGAATCCCGGCCCGCACGGTGTGGGTGGAGGGGCACTGCTACCCGGAGTTTTATCTCGTCGACGCGGAAGGGACGGGGCACTGGTTTCCCTGCCAGGCCGCGGGCGCACGGGCCTTCGGCGGAATGCCCGACCAGCTCCCGATCCTGCAGAAGGGCGATGCCTTCCGCGATCCCGATCGGCCCGGGAAGACGCTCCGCTACGTGTCGGAATTCATCCGCGGCTCGGCCACCGACGGCGGCGGCTCCCCCCGCGTAAAGTGGATTCGCGAGCCGGGGTAACTCCCTCGAAGCGAACCCAGAACGGGAGGCGAGGGGGTCGGCGAACGCTCGAGGAGCATTGGGCCGCTGCGGCCCACGCGACGAGCCAAAGAGAAAATCGGCACGATGCCGATGTTTCGCGTGAAGGCAGCTGCCGCCCCCGAGCCGGCGCACTCAGCACAGCGGAGGGCGTTACTCCGCGCCCGCGATCATCGGCTCGCCAAACACCGGCGCGCCTTCCTTCGCCACGGGCATGAACCAGCGCGGCAGGATCGGCAGGCCGGCCTCGCGCCAGATCGCCTCCAGTCGGTCGCCCGCGAGCTTCACGATCTTTTCACGGCCGCGACCGGTGAGCGCCGATCGGTCGGCCCAGGGCGTGACTGGGCCGTCGAAACCGGCTTCGTGGGCCTGCTTCAAGATCCCGGCACAGTCGATCACACCCGTGTCGCCCGGGAGCAGACGTTGATTGGCGTGCAGATCGACGCCCCGCACGTCGCGCGGCGCATCCGAGAGCCGCACCTCCACGATCCGGCCGCGCGGCACCTTGCCGATCACGCCGAGACCCTCGCCCGTCAGGTGGAGGGCCCACGAGTCGATGATCACGCCGACGCTCGGGTGTGACACGGCCACGAGGCCGAGCAGGCCTTCGTAGGTGTTGATGAACTGGCCTCCCCCGCCAGCGCTGGCCTCCGTTTCCGGGCGGATCGCGAGCCCGAGCGTGATGCCGTGGCGGGCCAGTTTCTCACCGACCAGGTCGAGCCGCTGCCGGTGGAGTTCGAGCAGGTCCTTGAACGAGTGGTCGCCGGAGACGGGGGCGATCGTCGCCGCCGCGCGGGGCGCCTCGGTGGCCTGGGCGAATTCCAACCGCTTCGAGAGGAGGTCGAGATCGTGCTTGAACGCCGCCTCGTCGCCACCGAGGTCGACGGGCAACTGAAACAGTCCGCTCTTCAGCCGGGCGCTCACCATCAGCCGCCGGGCATGCTCCACGCCGTAAAGCTCCGCCTGCTGCTGGAAATCGACGATGTCGATGTCCCTCGAGTCGAAGCCGAACGACAGGGCGAGTTCGATCAGCTCGCTGGGGCGTCCGGACAGGGGCAGGCCGAAGGTGCTCAGATTGCGAAACATGCTCGACATATGATGGAAAAACTCCGGGGCTGAAGAAGGAGCCCGTGAGTATGCCCGACGGAGAGGGTATTTTGAAGCGGCCATGTCGCTCATCGAGGCCATCACGCTCGGAATCGTGCAGGGGCTCACGGAGTTTCTGCCGATTTCGAGCACTGCGCACCTGCGCATCGTCCCCGTCCTGTGCGGCTGGGACGATCCCGGCGCCGCATATTCCGCCGTGATCCAGTGCGGCACCCTGGCCGCGGTGTGCGTGGCACTCCGGCACGACATCGCGCGGCTGGCCCGCGGGCTCCTGGCCGGCCTCCGCTCCGGCCGGCCCTTCGCCGAGGCCGAATCGCGGACGAGCCTGCTCGTGATCCTCGGCACGCTGCCGATCGTGGGCGTGGGATTCGCCGCCCGGCACCTGATCCGCGGCGAGGCGCGGCGGCTGGAGGTGGTGGTCGGGGCGCTTCTGGTCACGACCTTCCTGATGGCGGCGGCTGAGTGGATCGCGTGGCGCCGGGCGCGGCGCGGCGTGCGCGGCCGCGACGGCCTCGAGGCGGTGACGCTCGGCGACGGCCTCACGATGGGTCTGGCCCAGGTGCTCGCCCTCGTGCCGGGCACGTCGCGAAGCGGCATCACGATCTCGTCCGGCATGGCCACCGGGCTCGACCGCGCTACGGCCGCGCGGTTTTCCTTCCTGCTCTCGCTGCCCGCCGTCGCCGCCGCGGGGCTGCTCGAAGCCTGGCAGCAGCGTGAGGCGATCTTCGGGTCGCCCGAGGCGACGCTCCACGCCGTCGTCGGGACGCTCGCGGCGGCCGTCGTCGGCTATGCGTCGATCCGCTGGCTGCTGCGCGTGCTCACGAGCCACACCCTCTGGCCGTTCATCGTCTACCGGCTGGGGTTGGCGGGCGTGCTCGCGTGGACGCTCGGCTCGAGTGCGGAGAGGTCCATCCCCAGCCTCCTCACCTTCTTGTAGAGCGTGGTGCGGTTGATGCCGAGCGCCTTGGCGGCGGCATCGCGCCGCCAGCCGTGGCGATCGAGGGCGTCGAGGATCATCCGCCGCTCGGGGTGCGTGAGTGCGAGCTTGAGCGAGCAGGCGGCCGGCCCCACGGCCACCGGCAGCGTGATGCCCGCTCCGCGGGCGACCACCGCGGCCGGGAGGTCGGCCACGTCGACGAGCGGACCGCGGCCGAGGAACACGGCCCGCTCGACGGCGTGCTCGAGTTCGCGGACGTTGCCGGGCCAGGAGTGCGTCGCGAGCGCCGCGGCGGCAGCCGGCGTGAAGCCGGCGACGGGTCGGCCAGCCTTCGCAGCGGCCGCGCGCAGGAAGTGCTCGGCGAGGAGCGGGATGTCGCCGGGGCGGTCGCGGAGCGCCGGCATTTCGAGCGTGACCACGTTGATCCGCCAGAACAGGTCGGCACGGAAGCGGCCCGCGGCGACGAGTCGCTCGAGGTCGTCATTCGTGGCGAGGATCACGCGGGCATCGACCGCGTGCGTCTTCGTGCCGCCCACCGCCTCGAACTGCATCGTCTGCAGCACCCGCAGAAGCTTCACCTGCAGGGCCGGCGAGGCGGTGCCGATCTCGTCGAGGAAGATCGTGCCGCCGTCGGCCTGGAGGAACCGCCCGGGCCGGTCGACGGCGGCCCCGGTGAACGCCCCGGCCACGTGG
>CAZDTC010000341.1:0-3126 GCA_964508125.1 uncultured Candidatus Kuenenia sp. | reverse complement strand
TCGATCACCCGCATGTCGTCGTAGACGCCGAAGATGTCGGGCATGTAGCCGATCGACCGGCGGATCTCGCGTGGGTGCGTGTAAATCGAATGGCCGCAGACATAGGCCTCGCCCCAGGTGGGCGCGAGGAGCGTGGAGAGGATCCGGATCGTCGTCGTCTTGCCGGCGCCGTTGGGGCCGATGAAGCCGAAGAGATCCCCCTGCTCGAGCTTGAGGTCGAGCGACTCGAGCGCGAAGAAGTCGCCGTATTTCTTCGTCAGGTCGACGGTCTCGATCATGGCTGCCGGGGCTCCAGCGGAAGGACGAACCGCCAGACGGAAGTCTGCTCGGCGGCGGGCACCGGTGGAAGTGCATCGGCGGCGTCGGCCACGCCCCGCCACGCCGTGCCCGCGGGCCCGCGGCCGACGAGCACCGCCCGGCCCGTGTCGAGCACGGGGGAGAGATCGAGCCGGCCAAGCCGACCCGGCTCGAGCGACGTGTAGCTGCTGCCTCCCGCGGCCCGGTGGAACCCCGCGACCTCGAGGATCCGGGCGACGTCGGTGCTCGATGTGTCCCAGCGCTCCGCGACGTCGCGATCCTTCACGGCGGCACGGCGGGTGAGGGCGCCGGCGAGCGACCGCGGCCCCCGGCCAGCCCCCGGCTCAAACCGTGCCCCGGGGGCGAGCGTGCCGACGTCATACAGCCAGCCTGCATGCACGAGCACGCACCCATGCAGCGCGAATGGCAGCCGGCTCTCGATCGCGCCGCGGAGCGCAGCCTGTGCATCGGGGTCGAGCGTGGAGACGATCAGGCCGGCGGCCCCTGCGTCTGCCAGATGCGCCGTCCAGCCGGCTTCGAACAGCCGGCTCGAGTCGGCGGCGATCGGCACGCCATCGAGCGCGGTGAGCGCGGCGGCGTAGGCATAGTCGGCCGCCCCGAGCGCGGGATGCGGTGCCGGGGCGTCGGTGGCGCCGAGCCCGCGGCCCGCGGCCGCATACCACGACACGGCGACGTCTGCTGCTGCGGAGGGAATCGCATCGGCACACGAAGCCGCCAGGTCGAGCACCGCGTTGCGAGGCGACCAGATGCCCGACCACGCGCTCCCGCGCACGAGGCCCGTCACGCCATCGACGTCGACGACGCCGGCGGCCGTGCTCTGCCACGCGTCGCCTTTCCAGCGTCGGCCCGCGCCCCACGCGAGGCCGCTGAAGAGCGCGACGAGGAGCGGCAGCGTGAGCCAGGCCACCGCCGCCCGGCTGCCGCCCCGGCCGGCCAGCCACCAATCGAGCGGATAGAGACAGGCGATGTAGAGCAGCCCGAGCGCGGCGATCACCTCGAACGGCACCGGGGCCACTCCGGGAAACCGGTCGATGGCGGTGCGCAACTGCCCGGCGAGGTCGAGCCCGCCGTGGGCCGACTCCCCCGCCCTGCCCCCCTCGCCGCCGGCGACACGATCCCCGAGCAGTTCGACGAGCAGCGTGTCGGTGCCCGGCCAGGAGCGGAACGCGGGGCGATCGATGTCGACGCCGATCCAGGTGACCGTGCCAAAGCCGCGCACGCGCCGCACCACGAGCGGCAGGTCGGCAGCCGCCCGCCCCTCGAAGGCGAGCACGGCGCCATCGAGCCGCGCTGCATCGGCCACCAGCGGCGCCTCGAGCCCCGCGAGGGCCGCGCGGTCGAGCGGCCGGGCGACGCGTCCAAACGTCTCGACCGCTGCGAACCGCCGCAGCGGCACGAGCCGCTCGACACGGCCGGGCTGGCCCTGCGGCCCCGGCAGCCATCCGGCCGGGATCGACCCTGCCGTTGCCACACGGGCCGCGGACGCGCCGGCGATGAACACGAGCCGGCCGCCACCCATGAGCCAGCCGTCGAGCGCCGCAAGACAATCACGCGAGAGGTCGTCGGACGCATCGTCAAGCGCGGCACCGCAGACCACAGCGGTGTCGATGCCGTCGAAGTCGCGGGCGGTCATCCCGACGGCGCCAGCGGCGAGGTCGCGCGGGCTTGCCACACGAATCACGCGCAGCCGCCGGCCGTCTTCGCGGGCCATGAGCCGGGAGGCCCGCTCCGCCGCCTCGAGATCGCCGATCACGAGCAGCGTGGATTCACCGGCCGCGAGCGCCGGCGAAATCGCGACGAGCGTGCGCTGCATGCGGCCGGCGGCGTCGGGCACCTCCACCTGCACTCCCGCGGCGGGCCGGCCAAACCGCGCCCGAAACCGCAGCGCCCGACTCGCCGGCGATGCCGTGGCGCTCGGCGACCGCACCCACTGCCCATCAGGATCCTCGACCCACACGTGGCACGCCGCCTCCGGCGGCACCTCGCCATCCGGCACGACGACGATCGGCACCCAGTCGCCGGTGCGATGCACGCCGCCAATGCCGGCTGTGACCTCGAGGGCCGAGGCCCCACCGCCCGCAAAACCACCCGCGAGCAGAAGCAGGATCGCGACGCTGCACGGCACGCGGGCAGCCGCACGCATCACGGCTTCTCCGCGTCGGGGCAGGTGCAGGCTCGCTGGCCGCAGCCGGGGCAGCCGGCGCCATATTTCGCGTCAAGCGCCGCCTCGAGGTCGACGTCGACGACATTGGCGATCGTGGCAAGCCAGGCGAGCACGTCGGCAAACTCGAGTGCGAGCTCCTGTTTCGTGGCCGGGCTCGCCGCGCCCGACGCATGCGTGCGCAAGGCCGTCGCCAGCTCGCCGATCTCCTCCGTGAGCCACATGAACGTCCCTTCGACGCCCCGGGCCGCGTCCTTGTCGTGGTACATCTCGCGGATCAGTTGCTGGAACTCGCGAAACGTCATGGCGATGCGGGCTCGGGGGAGCGAAGCGGGCCGGCAGGGGCACGCGGGGCAAACCAGGGATAGATCGCCGGCACGACGAGCGCCGTGAGCAGCGTGGAGGTGACGATACCGCCGATCACGACGGTGGCCAAAGGCCGCTGGATTTCCGCCCCGGAACTCGTGGCCAGCGCCATCGGCAGGAACCCGAGGCTCGCCACGAGCGCGGTCATGAGCACCGGCCGGATCCGCACGTCGGCCGTCACGAGCGCGGCCTCCCGGGCCGAGAGCCCGCCCTGCCGCGCATGCTCCGCCCCCGACACCCATACCAGGCCGTTGAGCACGGCCACGCCGAAGAGCGCGACG
>CAZDTC010000340.1:0-3126 GCA_964508125.1 uncultured Candidatus Kuenenia sp. | reverse complement strand
GCGGCAGGGCGAAGGCGGCCGTCTTGCCGGTGCCCGTCTGGGCGCAGCCGAAGAGATCGCGGCCGGCGAGCACGTGGGGCACGGCCTTGGCCTGGATCGGCGTGGGTGTGGCATAGCCCTCGTCGGCAAGGGCGCGAAGCAGGGCGGGGGAGAGGCCGAGGTCGGCAAACGAGGCCGGCGCGTGCTCGGTGCGGGGGGAGCTGGTCATCGTGGAACTCATGGGAATCCGTGTCTTTCCGAAGTGCCCAGGGAGTTGTCAGGGCCGAAAGGCCGTGCTGCCCGGGCGGGGGCGGAATCCGGGCTGAACGGTGCCGTCAGGTTGACGGAAATACACCGTGATCCGGCGATGGATCACTGCCTGCCCGGTAAGAATGTTTTCGAGACTTTGTCGCGCCCTGGGGCACGACCGCTTCGAAAAACAGCCGTTCGAGAGATGGCGATCGCGGTGTCGTGCCGCACGAGGAAGCCCTCGTGCCGGTGCACCTTCATCACATCCGATGACCGTAATGTACCACGCAATCGCCACCAAAGCAACGCGAACGTAGGACAGGCTTCAGCCTCTCCTGAGACGGTCGCCCGGAGGTGCGACCGCCGGCGGCTCGGGGCAACCTTGGCTTGCCCCGCAGCCGCCAAAGCCCGCAGGGGCCATGGATGGCCCTGCGGGCTTCCAACTAGATGGCGGCAGCGGCGGTTTCGCCGGTGCGGATCCGGATCACATCGGCGAGATTCGTGACGAAGATCTTGCCATCGCCGACCTGGCCGGTGCGGGCCGTCGTCATGATCTTGCTGATCACGTTCTGGGCCTCGTCGTCGCCCACCACCACCTCGATCTTCACCTTCGGCAGGAAGTCGACGGAGTATTCGGCGCCACGGTAGGTCTCGGTGTGGCCCTTCTGGCGGCCAAAGCCGCGGACCTCGGTCACGGTCATGCCCTTCACTCCCAAGGCGTTGAGGGCGTCCTTCACCTCTTCGAGTTTGAAGTGGCGGATGATTGCTTCGATCTTCTTCATGGTGTTTCTCCTCGGAACGGACTGGATGCGGAAGGGCCGGTCGCGGTGACCGGCTGACGTTGAAAAAGAGATGCATTCGGCGTGCCAAATCAGGATCGCATTATCGCGGCCATATCTGTGGCGGCCGTCGGGGCAGGATGTCTCACGGGCGCTGCGCCGGCGACCACCGCGGCGATACCCACCACTGCAAATTCGTGGTACTTTCCGGGGTTGACTACGCTGTCGCGCCGCCGAGGCGCCGGATTGTTCGCTGTTTCAAGAAGGATGCACGGCATGAACCGCCATCGGAACGAGCCCCGCCCCGCCCTTTCCCGCCGCATGTTCACCGCGCTCGTCGCTGGAGCGGCGGCGACGGCCGCCCGGCCAGCCAGCGCCCGGATCCGCCGGCTCGCGGGCGAGACGATCATCGGCGAAGGGCCGCATGCGTTCCGCGTGAAGCACAACTTCCCCCGGTTGCCCGACCGCTTCACGTGGCAGACGACCCACAACGTGGCGGTCGACTCCGCCGGAAACCTGTACGTGATCCACGAGGGAAGCAAAGACAAGAAGGACCACCCCGCGATCTTCGTGTTCGATCCCGAGGGGAAATTTATCCGGGCGTTCGGCAGCGAGTTCCAGGGGGGCGGCCACGGGATCGAGGTCCGCAAGGAAGGGAACGAGGAGTTCCTCTACGTGTGCGGCTATCAGGGTGTGAAGGCATTCACCAAGATGACACCGGAGGGTGAGATCGTGTGGTTCCGCAAGGCGCCGATGGAATCGGGCGCCTACGCGCCGGGCGAAGACGTCTCGACGAAGCCCTCCTGGAACCGCCAGGGTTTCCTCCCCACGAATTTCGCCTTTCTCGACGACGGCGGCTTTCTGCTCGCCGATGGCTACGGCACCTTCAAGATCCACCGCTACGACAGGGATGCGAAGTGGGTGAGCGCGTTCGGCGGCGCTGGCGACGGGAGGGGCACGTTCAACACGCCGCACGGCATCTGGATCGACCGTCGGCCATCCGCCGATGGCTCGGCCCGCGAGCCCACGATCGTCGTCTGCGATCGGGCGCACGACACGCTTCAGACGTTCACCCTCGATGGCACCTACAAGGAGACGATCACCGGCTTCGGCCTGCCCGCAAACCTCGACACCTGGCAGGGACTGATGGTGGTGCCCGAGCTCAGGGCCTGCGTGACGCTCCTCGACGAGAAAAACCAGGTCGTGGCGAAGCTTGGCCGGGCCGTCGAGCGGCTCGACGACGTCAAGAACCTGCGCACCCAGCCCGATCAGTGGCTCGACGGTCAGTTCGTCCACCCGCACGACGCCTGCTTCACTCCCACAGGCGACATCTTCGTGGCCGAATGGGTCTCCACCGGGCGGATCACGAAGCTCGAGCGGGTGGCGTGAACAGCGTTGGAGCCTGAGGTTGTTGCCAGACACCCGGCTCGCGGAGATGCGTTTTCAGCCTATCATAAGCGGCAGGCGGATCGTTCAGTCCGCACCCCTTCGAGGAGCACCCCGTCGATGTCGCTCACCTTGCGCAGCCGGTTCGCGATTCCTCTTATCGCACTGGCGGCAACCCCCGTCGCGTCGATCACACCAGCCGCCGACACCAACAAGCCCGATGCCGCCCAGACCGAGGCGAAGGAGGCCGACCCTTTCGAGACTGCCCGCGAGATGCTCGCGCCGCAGCCCCGGCCAGCCCGCCCTGCGCTCGCACCCAGCGCCATCCCACTGCAGTTTCTCGACGGCGAACGCGTCGCTCTGTTCGGCAACTCGACCGCCGAACGGATGAACCTGTTCGGCCACTTCGAGGCCCTGCTCCACCAACGCTTCCCTGAAAAGAAACTCGTCGTCCGCAATTTCGCCCGACCGGCCGACGAAGTGGCCAACCGGCAGCGGGCCGGCGACTACACGAAGCTCGACGACCCCGTTGCCGCGTTCGGGGCGGACACCTATCTCCTGTTTTTCGGCTTCAACGAGTCGTTTGCCGGCCCAGGCGGGGTGGAGAAGTTCAAAGCCGACTATCTGAATCTGCTCAGCGAATTGGTCGCGAAGTATCCCCGCGACGATACGCAGGCTCCGCCGCGGTTCGTGATCGTGTCGCCGATCGCCGTCGAGGCCACGGGCGATCCGC
>CAZDTC010000339.1:0-3130 GCA_964508125.1 uncultured Candidatus Kuenenia sp. | reverse complement strand
GAAGCCCTCGAGCGACACCTCGCTGGGGAAGATCCAGCCGAACATCTGCCGCAGTTGCCCGACGAACACAGCCCCGCTCGGCGACGTGAAGAACAGCGCGAGCACGAGCAGCAGGAGGGCGGCGACAACGCCGAGCGCAAACCGGCGGATGCCGCGCTCCCAGTAGAAGCTGCACCACAGGGGGAGGAGGAACACCGGGTAATAAATGGTGCCGATGGCCAGGCCGATCAGGCCCCCCGACACCAGCGGCCGACGGTAGGCGGCGATGGCCCACACGACGAGTGCCCCGGGCAGCGCGTGGTCGACGCGGCCGGTCATGAGGGCCGTGTAGGGAAGCAGCAGATAAAGCACCGCGGCCGCGATCCCGAGCCGCACGTTCTCGAAGTGGAGCCAGCCGATCGCCACCATGCCGGCCACGATCGCCACCTGCGAGATGATCGCCATCACGCGGGCGGTGGTTTCATGGAGCGCCCGCCGGCTGCTCTCGGCTGCGGGTGCAGCGCCGGCGCCCGTGGCGTCGGGCGTAAACAGCCGCTGGGTGGAAAGCTGCGGGAGGAGGAAGAGCAGGGGGTAGCCGGGGCCGAGCCGGGCGAGCTGATCGGCATCGACTTCGGTCGCCCGTTCTTCGAGTTTCGTGGCCGCCGCGGCGCCGGCCAGATCGTCGCGCTGCGGGCGGTTGGTGATCACGTTGGCCAGGAGGAAGACGAGCAGCGAGATGCCAAGAAACACGAGGCCGCCGACGGAGAGATTGGGCTCGAGCAGCGGCCGCCGGACCATCAGCGAGTCGAAGAGCATGCGCAGGAGGAACGCCCCGGAGACGGCGAAGATCCAGAGATACCCCATCTGCTGGACGGCAGGGCTCGCCTTGAAGCCGCCGTACTCGACGGCGAGCAGGCCGGGCGCGAGCAGGATCAGCCCGATGAGGTCGAGGTTTCGCACGCTCCACAGGCGGTTGAACTTGAAGAACAGCGCGATCGAGAGGAGCGACGAGAGGTAGAACCACGTCGTGGGATTGACGCGGTAGTACTGGAAGAGGATGTCGCTCATGCCTGCCGCGGGCCCTCGAACCGGGAAATCCCGATCCAGAAGCATACCGCGACCGGTCGATGCCAGCCAAAGAAGCCCGTGGGGCGACCGTCCCGGTCGCCAATGCGGGCCCAACGCTCGGCAAGCGAGACGCTTGCCCCACGCGATGCCATCAGCCTGCGGAGTGCGTCGCGCCGATCACGGCGGCATGCCCCGCCGGGCGGCCGGTGGCGTCGGTGACCTCGAAGACCGTGACGTCGTCGATCACGAATCGCCGGCCCGTGAGCGAGATGCGCACGCCCGAATAGCCGGTGACGAAGCCCTGCCGGGCGAGCACGTCGAAGAGCGCGCGGCGATCGGCCGCGGCGTCGGCTGGGGCCGTGGCGGCCGATGGTCGGCCAAGGAGTGATTCAGGCGTGGAATCGAAGGCACGGGCCGCAGCGAGATTGGCCCAGTCCAGGAGCGGCGCCGGTGAAGCGTCATGGGCGAGGACTGCAAGCGGCAGGTCGAAGAGCCGCCGCGCGTCCTCGGTCGCTTCGCCGGAGCGCGGAAGGAGCTCACGTCCGAGCAGCCGCCGGTAGGAATCGAGGATCTCCCGGGCGCGGCACGCACGGAACGAATCATCGGCTCGCTCGGAAGGCTTCATGCCGGCGATTATCGCGCCGCGAAACAAAATGCGAAGGCCGGGCCTCGGGGTGTGCCCGAGGCCCGGCCTCGCGGATTCATCCGGCATCGGTGAAACCGGATCCGGAGCCGACCTAATTCTGATCGTCGGTGACGCCGCCTTCGTTGCCGGCCCGCGTCACCATGGCGGCGAACACGCGGATCGATACGCTGTCGCTGATGGTTCGCACCGAGCCGTCGCCCATCACGGCGTTCACGATGCCGGGATGGAACGAGTAGGGGTCGGCCGTGCCCTCCTTGCCATACTCCGACCCGTTGAATGTCGCCGTGTCGACGCTCTCGCCGTTGGTGACGTTGATCGCCTGCTCGGCCGAGGAGCCGACAGCCGAGCCGTCCGCCCGCTGGCCCTTGAACGCCAGATCGCTCGCCGGCCGGCACCAGCCGCCACCGTTGACGCGGCCCGCCGGCGTCCCGACATCGCCGTTGACGATCCGGCCGCGGATCACCTTGTGCGGCCGGCCCGCCGATTCCACGAGCGCGATCGTCTTCGAGAGCCCATCCGAGGCCTGCTTCATGAAGACGGTCGTGGTGCCGTCATAGTCCTTGGAGAGCAGACCCAGGCCGGGATGCGACTTGGAGCCGGTCCACGTGCCGGAGGAGACCATCTTTTGAGACACAGGCACTTCGATGTCGGTCAGAGCGCCCAGTCGAGTGTCGACGAACGTCGTGGCTGCGTAGTCGATGGTGGCGCAGAACAGGCCGGAACTCTCGTTCAAACTGCTGCCATTGGCGCTCACCGTCCGGGGCGACGACCCGAACCCGCCCGACGACGTGTCGGGATCACCGTCGAACGTCTGCGTGGGGTCGGAGGGGCATTCATACGCCTTGATGCGGGTGCGGGCCAGGACGCCGTTGGCGTACCTGTCGTTGCCGACCGGCGCGATGTCCGTCCAGTTCGCCGCTGTGCCGGTGTTCCAGTTGGCGGAGACGAACGGCTCCTCGATGTAGGCCACGCTCCGCGTGGCCCACGACAGCCGGCCCTTCGTGCCCACCTGTGGCCGGGTGCTCGTGGGCAGCTTTTCCCGGTTTGCGCTGGCGAAGTTGTGGATCTGGAGGCCGCACTGCTTGAGGTTGTTCGTGCAGCTCGATCGCCGGGCCGCCTCGCGGGCGCTTTGCACGGCGGGAAGCAGCAGGCCGACAAGCACGCCGATGATCGCGATCACGACGAGCAGTTCGACGAGGGTGAAGCCACGGGCAGGCCGCGGACGGGCAAGGGACGCCGATGACATGGGGAACGCTCCTTTCAAGGGATTGGGCAGTAAAAAGGACATAAAAAATTGCGAGCGCGCGACGGGCGGAAGTCTCATGGCTGCACCACCAGATCGAACGTTGCCGAGGCCCCGGCGACCTCGACGGAGAGAGGGGTGGACGTGGTAGCCGCGTAGCGATCGGGGATGACGACTGCGCGATGCTTCGCCCG
>CAZDTC010000338.1:0-3143 GCA_964508125.1 uncultured Candidatus Kuenenia sp. | reverse complement strand
CGACGGCATAAATCGGAAGCCCAACCATGAGCCCGGCAGCGCCTGCGAGGCCGCCCCATCCGCCGCGATCCACACCCGCCCGCTCAGCGATGATGGCGCCCAAACCGCCACCCGCCAGCAGGCCGCCGAGAGCGCCAACGATGCCGGCGGTGCGATACCCACCGTAAGCGCCGAAAACCGCCCCGCCTACATTGAGCGCTTGAGCGGCAAGGTCTTTACGGTCGCGCTGGGCTACGGATGACTGCAGTTCGCATGCGGAGCCGGTCCAAATCATCCCGGGCTGCGCCGTGCACTTGGCCTCGTCCGCGACACGACGAGCTTCCGCCTCTTGCTGGTTTTTTACGACGTCAGCCGGCGTGAAACACGTGCCCGGCGGTACACCGGGGCCGAAGTTCGGCATCAGGCCGCGCGCCGCGCACGCAGCGTTAGTTGTGCGCACCTCTTCGCTGGTGCGTCCGAGAGCGCTCGCGTATGGCGATGCGTACATCGCCCTACGTTTTCAGACCGGCGCCGATCCGTCAACAAAGGCCCAAAAGGCGGCTGGCCGCGACTAGGGAACCCGTGCTACCTGCGTCGGGATGACCGACAAGGTTCCTTCCGCCAACACGACGCAGTGGATGACGCCGGGGCGCGATGCGCTCTGCGAGTGGATGAAGCAGCCGAACCGCTCGCAGCGCAAGCTCGCGCGGGTGCTCAACGTGGCCCAGCAGTCGATCAGCTTCTGGATGCGCGGGGTGAACCGCCCTGACTACGCGAACATGCTCTCGATCGAGATGGTCTGCGGCATCCAGCCGATCGACTGGCTTACGGCTGATGAGCGGCAGAAGGTCGCCAAGATGCGCGAGGGCGCGTTCGAGGCGCGGCTGTCGTTCCTCGCTTCCGCCGGCGATCAGAGCGCGGAAGAGGCGGAGTAATCTTCAAGATCGTAGATGCGCTTTCCTAGTTGACGATGTGCGCATCGGTTCGTATAGGTGTCTTGTCGCGGCGCACTGCCGCGCGAAGCAGGCATCTAGTCGAACGAGCGAGGCGATCGGATGGGAAACCGTAGGTTGCGGGTGTACATGGCTGCGTCGCGCGACGTGGCGGGGCAAGCCGATGCCATCGCTCGGCAACTGACGGAGGCGAACCTAGAGGTCGTCTCTCGGTGGCACGTCAACGAGACGAAGCTCGTCGACCCGTCGTCCCTCACCGTTCGCAGCGACATCTTGAGCGCGAACCTCGACGACCTCAGCAAGGCCGACGTCGTCGTCGCGCTGATGGACCGAGGCTCGCCTCGCGCCACGTACGCGGAGATCGGCTGGGCGCTGGCCAACCGGCAGTACGTCGTGTGGCTCAAGCCGGAGACGCTGAGCGAAGGCGAGTACGACCCGCGCGCGTGCATCTTCGACGCGCACGACAACGTGCGGATCGCCAAGTCGGAGTGCGAGATCGTCCTGCGGTTGGATGAGTTGTGGGTGCGGATCATCGATCTGCGCATCGGCGCAGAGGAAGGGAGCAAGACCGATGGCGTCTAGGCAGATCGTGACGTGTGACGGGTGCGAGCGCGAGGAGTCGTGCCTGCCCACGACGTGGTGGAAAACGAACGTGCCCACCGGCTTCATGACGGGGGATCTGAGCGAGAAGACGCCGACGCAGGCGGATCTCTGCCCTGAGTGTTTCGAGCGAGCGGCGGAGGTCTTCTGCGGCTACCGCAACGCCAAGGCGAAGAAGGCCGCCAAGGCGGCGCTCGCCAAGCAGATCAAGGCGTCGTTGCCGACGGCCGCGCAGGCCATCGACGGGCTCAAGCAGATGATGACGGAGGCCCCGGAGCCCTCGCCGGTCGTCGCTGCTGCACCGCAGGAGTGCGCGCCACGCAGCCTGACCCTGCCGGCCAAGCAAGCGGCTCCGGTCAAGACGACCCTCTGCGAGTACCCGGACGGCATGCGCGAGCGCGCCAAGTGGGGCGAGCGCACGAAGGCGATCATCAGCGCGCTGCGGGCAGGGGCGAGCACGGCGACTGAGATCGCGATGCACGCTGCCGTGACTCGCTCGTACGTTCGCTACGCGATGGCGACCCTGATCGAGCGCGGCGAGGCGTACGTCGAGCCCAACTCGAACCCTAGTCGTTACGTGCTCGCGGACGCCGTGAGGAACGGCGACCGTCCGCACAACCCGTGGCTGCGCACGCCGCATCGTCGTCGTCGTGGCAAGGTTCTCGTCGCAACGCAGAAGGCGCCCGGCATCGCTCAGAAGATCCTCGAAGCGCTCTCGACTGGGCCGACGACCCTCGACGACCTCGTCAAGGCGCTCGCGCCGGCGCCGATGAAGTCGGTGCGGACGGGACTCTGGAACCTGCGGCGCGACCGGGCTGTGACCGTGGAGAACAACGTGTGGCGCCTGCTGGCCGCCTCCTAACGCTGTCGCGTCGTCTTGTGGCAAACTGAGGCTCCCATGAAGAAGATGTTCGCCGTCGCGTTCGCGTCGCTGGCTCTGCTCGTCATCCCATCCGCCGGCGAGCAGCCGGCACACGCTGGCGACGCCTGCACCAACAGGTGCCTCGTCGTGTTCACCGGGTGCAGGATCGCTTGCGATGTCCGCAACGACGACTGCAAGGAGCACTGCACCCACCTCGACGACGCCAGCGCTCAGCGCCGCTGCCGCCGCGAGTGCGACTCGGACACGAGCGACTGCAACGACGTCTGCAAGGCGACGTTCAAGGGCTGCATGTGGTTGTGCGAGTGAGGGCAAGCGTTCTTCCACGATCAAGTACAGCGCCGTAAGATGCAGCGATGGCGACCGCTGGCTTGAGCAACCTGTTTCTGGAACCGGGGCGGCTAGAAGGCACAGACGTCGTCCTGCCGCCCAGCACGCTGGCGCCGAACGCGAAGGCGGACCTGTTCGAGGAGGTCAGGCCAGCGGCGCTCGGAAGCAGGCGCGAGGTGTTGGTCAGCCATGTGGTCCTGCTTCGGCCGGACGGCTGGCAGGCTGCGCTCAAGAGAGCCCCGAAAATCCGAGACTGGGCCGATGTGCAGCACGTCGTGCAGCACCTGCACGCGCAGGACTACGAGTCCGTCGTCGTGCTTGCGCTCGACGCGAAGGGTAAGCTGCTTGCGATTCACGAGGCGGCGACCGGCGGCCTTCACGGAGCGGCGGTCGACGTGCGG
>CAZDTC010000337.1:0-3146 GCA_964508125.1 uncultured Candidatus Kuenenia sp. | reverse complement strand
CGCACGGCCGGATCGGGATCTTCAACCGTTCGCACTACGAGGACGTGGTCGTGGTGCGGGTGCGAAAGCTCGTGCCCAAGGAGGTGTGGCAGGGTCGCTACTCCCAAATCAACGCCTTCGAGAAACTGCTCGATGACGGCGGCCTGACGTTCGTGAAGTGCTTCCTTCACATCAGCAAGAAAGAGCAGCGGCAGCGGCTCGAGGACCGGCTCAAGGATCCCAAGAAGCAGTGGAAGCTGGGGCCCGACGACCTCGAGGATCGCACGCGCTGGGACGATTTCCAGAAGGCCTATGACGACGCGCTCACCGAGTGCAACACGCACCATGCGCCGTGGCACATCGTGCCGGCCGACAAGAAGTGGTATCGGAACCTGGTCGTGGCCCGGCTCGTGCGGAAGACGCTCGAACGGCTCGACCCGAAGTTTCCGAAGTTCGATTCGAGCCTGCTCACGAAGCTCGACTGATCCCCTCTCCTCATGAACGGCACCCCGCTCCTCGATCTCGAAGCCTGCCGCGCCCGCCAGCGACGGCTCTTTGATCGGCTCGCATCGGAGCGGCTCGACGGCCTCGTCATCGTGACGCCGGAGCACGTTCAGTATCTCACCGGCCACCGTTGGGACTTTCGTTTCACGCCGCTCGCCGCCCTCGCCGCGGCAGGCCCGTCGCTCCTCGTCTGCCCCGACAAGCCGGTGGAGCTTTCCGCGACGGACGACGTGCGCACCTACGAGGCCAAGTGGCGCTCGACCTTGCGCAACGACCAGCGCGAAGCTGCCGCCCGCGTGCTCGGCGACTGGCTCACGGCCCGGCCGACATGGCGGCGGGTGGGAGTCGAGTTCTCGGCCTGCCCGCTCCACGTGACGCGGCTCATTCCCGGGGCGGAGTTCGTCGACATCGAGCCTGTGCTCCTGCGGCAGCGCCGGCGCAAGGATCCCGACGAGCTCGTGCTCCTTCGCCGGGCGATCGGCGCGGCCGGTGCGATGTACGACGCGGCCCGCGCGATGATCGCGCCGGGCGTGAACGAGCTCGATGTCTTCTCGGCCCTCCAGGCGGCCGCCGTGTCGTCCTGCGGCGAGATGCTCACCGGCACCGGCAACGACTACGCCTGCGGCGTGCGGGGCGGGCCGCCGCGCAACCGCCCCTGTGCAGCGGGCGACCTCTACATCCTCGACCTCGGGCCCGCCTACCGCGGCTACTTCGCCGACACGTCGCGGGCGCTCGCCGTGAATCGGCAGGCCGCCGACCGTCAACTCGCGGCCTGGAAGCACGTATGCGGCGCCCTCGAGCTCGTCGAGCGGATCGCGAAGCCCGGCGCGAGCTGCCGGGCGATCTATGCGGAGGTGCAGGCATGGCTCGCCACGGCGCCCGCGGGCTCGTGGTCGAGCCACCTCGGGCACGGGATCGGGCTCTTCGTCCACGAGGCGCCACATCTGAATCCCGCGTGGGACGACGTACTCGAAGTGGGCGATGTGATCGCCGTCGAGCCGGCGCTCTACGGGCCCGAGCTCGCCACCGGCCTGCGGCTGGAAAACGACTATCTCGTCACCGAGACAGGGCTCGAAAACCTGAGCCCGTTTCCGCTGGAGATGTAACCCGCGGGGCAAGCGTCCCGCTTGCCGAGAATCGGGCCTGCCGAGGCAAGCGGGACGCTCGCCCCACGGGAGTCAAATGCCGAGCACCTCCGCATACACTGCCTCGTGCCCGGTGGCCATCGTGGCAAACGTATGCCGCTCGCGCACGCAGGCGTGGCCCGCCGCGCCGAGCGCCGCCGCTCGCGCGGAATCATCGAGCACGGCGCGGATCACTCGTGCCAGATCTGCCGGATCGTTCGGCACATGCAGCAATCCCCCGCCGCCGGAGAGCAATTCCGGAAACGCGCCGTGCTCGGGCGCGACGACTGGCACCCCGGCCGCCAGCGCCTCGATCACGGGCAATCCCTTCGCCTCGGGATGAGACGTCGGCATCGCGAACACGTCGCACTGTTCCAGCAGCTTCAATTTGCCAGCACGATCCACCTGGCCGAGCCACGTGAATCGCTCCGCCATGCCGAGTTCATCGGCGAGCCGCCGGCACTCCCGCAGATACGCCGCCTCCGCCGCGGTCGTCGCGCCGGCGGCCACGAGCATCACCTCGTGCGTCGCCGCGAGGATCGCCGCCGCCCGCAGCAGTTGGTCGAGCCCCTTCTCCGGGCAGAGCCGGGCGAGCGAGCCGATCACGAACCGCCCCCCGCGCTCGGCCCGCCTGGCGGCGAGATCGGGAGGAGCGGCCGGGAAGCCCGCGAGGTCCACTCCATGCGGCACGACCGCAATCCGCTCCGCCGGCACGCCGAGGTAGTCGCCCATGAACCGTGCGAAGGCACCGTTCAAGGCCACAAACCGGTCGATGTCGGCGCTCCGCTCGTGCAGCAGCCGACGTACACGGCCGTAATGCGGCTCGGGAATCTGCTCGATGAAAATGTCTTCGCCCGACAGGCTGCACACGATCTTCGCCCCGGTCGCCTCCTTCACACGCCGTGCGAGGCCCACGAGCAGCGCATTGGAGAGGTGGACGACGTCGGGCTTCACCTCGGCTGCGAGCCAGCGGGCGAGTTTTTCGACTTCCTTCCGCTGGTGGCCCCGCTCCCCCGCGAGCGTCGACGCGGTGAGGCCGCCAAGATCGGCCGGCTTCGTCTCTCCAGTGCGGCTCGACAGCCACGTGAGCAGGCCGCGGCCGTCGAGCAGCCGATCGAGCCACCAGGGCGTGTGCCGAAACAGCGGCATGTGCTCTTGGAGCCAGACGTTCACACCACCGCACACGATCCGCTGCTCGGCGACATTTTCCTCGTCGGTCGTGGTCGGCACGTAGGCGGGCACGAGGATCGCATCTTGGCCTCGCTCGCGGAGCGCCCGCACGAGCGCGTTGTCATGGAGGCACGAGCCGCAGATTCGCCCCCCCGCCCCGGCCGTGATCTGGACGATCTTCATTGGCGATGCCGGCTCACGCACCGCCACGACCTTCGAGGTGGATCAGCACAAGCGCGAGGTCTGCTGGCGTGATCCCGCTCACGCGGCCCGCCTGCTCGAGGGTGCGCGGCCGCACGCGGTCGAGCTTCTCGCGGGCTTCGGCCCGCAGGTGCCGCACCGCCGCGTAGTCGAGCCCTTCGGGGATCA
>CAZDTC010000336.1:0-3148 GCA_964508125.1 uncultured Candidatus Kuenenia sp. | reverse complement strand
CCGGGGCCATCGGGGCCCGGCGGGCGGGAGTGAGTGGAGGCGGCGGGAGTCGAACCCGCGTCCCGAGATGTTTCAGCGCAAACGTCTACGTGTGTATCCGGTCGATTTAGATCTCGCTCGCGCGTCCCCGGCCGACAGGGTGCGTCGCGAACCAGCCCAGAACTTTTTTAGCCCCTGCCGTACCAGGCGGTGAACCGGGGCGAGTCGGATTTGGCGACCGATTGGGAGGCCCTTCCGACTGGGGCCATCGCTCGGGGTTGCTTAGTTAAGCAGCCAGAGAGAAACGAGCTTCGGCAATTGAAGCTTGGTCGACTTTTAACGTGGCCAGCCGACCAACCACGACACGCAATCTGAACCTCTTGCCATCCGGTCGATACCGGTACGCCCCCGTAGGTGTTCTTTCAGCCCGCCGGTCGCACCCCCCGGAGCCACGATGGCACCGGGCCGGGCTGTCCGGCGGACTTTTCCATTGTAGGAAACTTCACGGGGTGTATCGGTCGTGTCGCATCCGGGCCTGAAATTTCACGGTTTCCGGCGATCCGCACGCCGCCCGACACTTGCCCGCGCGGGATACTTACACAGCCGAGGGCCACCTCGAGCCCCCTCCCCTCCCCGTATTTGACGCCCCTTCCATGGCCTCCGTACTCTTCTCTCAGACGTTTTCTCGTTTCCATCAGGCCGCCACGGCGGCTCGAGGAGTTGCAATCATGGTCGCCTCCCGCTCGGTCGGCCCAGCGCTCCGCATCCTCGCCATTGCAGCGCTCGCCGCGGCTTTCGCGGCCGAGACCGCCCAGGCGAGCGACTGGGCGCAGAAAATGTTTTCCGAGACGAACCACAACTTCGGCACCGTGGCCCGCGGTGCGAAGACGGAATACCGGTTCACGTTCCGCAATCTCTACAAGGAAGATGTGCACGTCGTCGGAGTGCGCACGAGCTGCGGCTGCACGTCGCCGGAGATCACGAAGCGCGACCTCAAGACGCACGAGACGAGCGACATCGTCGCCAAATTCAACACCCGCACGTTTCTCGGCCAGCACGGAGCGACGCTCACCGTGACGTTCGACAAGCCGTTCTTCGCCGAGGTGCAACTCCGCGTGGCGGGCAACATCCGTGGCGACGTGACCTTCGACCCGGCGTTCGTGGATCTCGGCAACGTCGATCTCGGCAAGGGGGCATCGCGGAGCGTGCGGGTGACGCATGTCGGCTCCACGCCCTGGGAGATCAAGGACGTGCGGAGCGTGAATCCGAACTTCGAGGTGCATCTGTCGAAGCCCACGCACACTCCGACCCAGTCGGCCTACGACCTCGGCGTGAGGCTCAAGCCCGAGACGCCCGCCGGCTACGTGAAGGGGCAATTGATCCTCGTGACGAACGATCCGAAGGCGGCCCAGATCCCGATGGACGTGGAGGGCCGCGTGGTGGCCGAGGTCACCGTGAGCCCGCAGCTCCTCGCCCTCGGCGCCGTGCAGCCCGGCAGGTCGGTGACGAAAAACGTCGTGGTGCGGGCGAATCGACCGTTTTGCGTGACTGGCGTCACCTGCTCCGACGGGTGCCTCTCGTGCCCCACGAAGGAAACCCCGGCGACGGTGCACATCCTCCCTGTCACGTTCCAGGCGGGCGACGCGACGGGCAAGGTCGAGCGGCAGTTGAAGATCACCACCGACCTGGGTGAAGGAGCCGTGCCGAGCGTCACCGTGCAGGCGACCGTCGAGGGAGTCGTAGAGCCGCAAGCAAGCGCGGCCCTCGCGCCAGCCGTCGGCCAGGCGTCGACGACGCCATAGCGTGGGGCAAGCGTCTCGCTTGCCGGGAGTTGAGGCCGCACTGGCAACCGGGACGGTCGCCCCACGGGCGAGTCATCGCCTGTCCAGCGGCACGTAGTCGCGCGGGGTGGGGCCGTTGTACAGCGAAAGCGGCCGGATCAAGCGGTTGTCGCCGATCTGCTCGATGATGTGCGCGGTCCAGCCGCTCATCCTGGCCACCACGAAGATCGGCGTGAACACCGAGATCGGCAGGCCGAGGGCGTGGTAGACCCGCGCGGCCGGCCAGTCGAGATTCGGCTTCAACCCCTTGTGCTCGAGCATGAGGGACTCGACGCGCTCGGCGAGTTGTTCAAGCGATTCGGCGGCGGTGCCGCGGGCCAGATCGCGGCACATCGCGCCCAGGAGTTTCGCCCGCACGTCGCCCTGCTTGTAGACGCGGTGGCCGAATCCCATCACCACGCGCTTCGCGGCGAACTGCTCCATCAGCCACGCCTGGGCCCTCTCGGCCGAGCCGATCGTCGACAGCACCTCCAGCACCTGCTCGTTGGCACCCCCGTGGAGCGGGCCCTTGAGCGCTCCGATCGCGCCCACGATGCCGGAGTGCATGTCGGAGCCGGTGGACACGATCGTGCGGGCCGTGAACGTGGAGGCGTTGAACTCGTGCTCGGCGTAGAGGACGAGCGTTGTGCCGAAGATCGCCGCATGGGCGGAAGGGGGCGTGCGGCCGGTGAGCCGCTGGAGAAGGGCCGAGGCGATCGAGCCCTCGGGCCATGGCGCCACGGGCCGGCCGGCGGCGAGATCCATCCACGCGGCGAGCATGGCCGGCACCTGCCCGAGGAGCCGCTCGGCCTGGGCGAGGAGCGCCGCGCGCGGGCCGGGGAGCACGTCGCGCTCGACCTGCCCGAGCAGGCTCACGCCCGTGCGGAGGGCGTCCATCGGGGCCGCGTCGGGCCGGGCTGCCGCGAGCCGGGCCAGGCAGTCGATCACGGCCGGATCGAGCGCGCGGGCTGCGGCGTTGATCCGCGCGGCGAACGCATCGCGCTCGGCGCGCTTCGGAAGCTCGCCGTGGAGCAGCAGGTAGGCCACCTCCTCGAAGTCGGCGGCGCGGGCCAGCGGCTCGATCGCGTAGCCGCGGTAGCGGAGATCTCCCTCCAGCGAGCAGATCGCGGTGCGGCCGGCGACGATGCCGGCCAGGCCGCGGGCGAAGGCATCGGGAGCGGAAGGTTGTACTGGAGCGGCCATCGTGAGGTGCGCGTGCCTTGTCGTTGAGCAGGGGTTTACGTCGTCGCCGGGAGGTGGCGTTCGGGGTGCTTCGGGTCGTAGTCGAGGAGGTCGTAGAGTTCCTCGCGCGACTGCATCAGGTCGAGGAGGCCGGCCTGCGTGCCCTG
>CAZDTC010000335.1:0-3149 GCA_964508125.1 uncultured Candidatus Kuenenia sp. | reverse complement strand
CACGCCTCCTCGCAGACCTCGCACATCTCCTCGGCCATCGCGGAGTCGTACTCCAGTAGCGCGATGCACGTCCGGCAGGTCTCGATGCACGTCAGGCAGGTTTTCTCGCAGCCCGGGCAGTCGCAGCCGAGAATGCATTCGCGGCACGCCCGGAGACACTCGTTGCAGGCCTTGATACACGCGTCCTTGGCAGCGGCATCGGCGTGCGGGGCATCCGCGGCGTAGGCGGCCACCGGCAGCGTCACGGCGGCGGCAAGAACGAAACGCATCATGAGCGGCGTGGTCGGCGATAGCATAGGTCGGCCCTTTCTGTAGGAGAGGTGAAACAGGTCGTAGGAACTCTACGCATCTGGGATGCAGGCCGGCCAATGGCCTAGGCGGGGCGGCACCTAGACCCGTGGCATACCCTGTGCACGCCGCCATGCGGAAAGTTGGCCGAGGTGCATGTTTTCGTGGGCAGTCATGACGAACACGAATCCATCCCCGAGCGTCGGCAAGAGCCCGCGGATCTCGTCAATCGGCATCGGGTCCGTCCAGCGTGACGCGGGGACAACCGGCAGAGCTGCCGCTATGCCTGCATGGACGGCCTCGAGCGCTGCGAGAAGTTCAGCCTTCGACGGATACTGGGCTGAGCCGGCTTTCGGAGTCGAGTTCCAGTCGAACAATGGCTGCCACTCCGGCGGGCAGACGGGTGTGTTGCCGATGAGGCCCCCAACTAAATCGCCCGAGCATGCCGGTGTCGATGATCCAGCGCATCACCATGCCAGGCTCGTCGATCACCGGCATCTCGACCCACGGCAGCGTGTTTTCCGGCTGGGTGAGTGCCATTCCGGCCGTCCAGGTGTCGATCGCCGCCTGCTGCTCCTGCTCGTACCCCAGGATCACGAGCGTGCGGTCGGCCGGAAAGTCAGCGGGGGCCTTCCAGGGTCTCCCATTGAGGTCCTTGCCGTTCACCGTTGGCAGTCGCGGGGAAGGTTCCATATCGGGGGCCTCCGATGCCAGGGCCACTGCAGCGACTGAGCAACCGAGGGCAAGCAGGCTGGTGAGTGACGAGTGTGAGTGAGTCTTCATGACCGGGCCTTCGAGTTCTAAGCCACTTGCGACACAAGTCACACGGGGAAGCAGCGACCAAAATCCTTGAGTCGCGACAGCCCGCCCGTGACACGGACTTTTCCCCGGATGATCGCCCAGACAATCGAGCGTTCCTTTCGCAGAAACCCGAGCCAGGTCGCGGCGTCGGCCCGAATCGTGCAGTCGGGTGTGCCGACGAGTCCGGGTTGGACATCGAGCGACTGCTTGCGAATCGTGACGGTCGCTTCGGCCGTTTCGGCGCCGGTGAACACGAGGTGGTAGGCCGCGTCGATGCCCTTGGCCTTTCCGGACTGGAAGACGACCTTGAGGCCGTCGAGGAATCCGTGGATGGTCGATGGGCGGATCCCGGTGACCCGCTTTGGCGTCTTGTGAGGGAAGGCCCGGGTCACATGCGCTTCGGCGTCGGAGTCGGCGACGACGTAGACGATCTCCTCCTTTTGTTGCAGCGGCTTCACGAAGTCGGCCACGAATCCGCCGCGATCGTCGAGAAATGGCGGGATGACGTCCTCGCCCGCCGGACAGACGGCCAAGCAATACGCGGCCTTATAGTTGGCCCCGAAACTCAGGCTCTGCCACATCGACACCGACTCCTGATCGGTCACGCGGCTGCGATACTCGCGGGCGTCTCGGCTATCGGCGACCGTCTCTACCCAGTCGGTGAAGCCATTCATGAACTCGCGGTAGTTGTGCGTGAGGCAGGAGCCGGCGTCGAACCGGCCGTCAGCCTTGATTGCACCCACGGGGCACGCGGCGACGCACAGTTTGCAACTGACGCAGGGGTCGTATGCAACCGGCTTCGATTCCTCGTCTACCTCGGCGGCGAGGAGCACGGTTCCCAAGAGGATGAACGAGCCGAAACGTGGATGGATCACGTTGCGGTGGATGCCCATCTGCCCGAGGCCTGCGGCGACGGCGACCGGCTTATGCGAGACAACCCAAATCTTGCCCGGAAACTTCGAGGCCTCCATCGGAAAGCCCACCGGGGCATTCATCGCACGGATCCCCTCCCCCTCGAGCACACGGACGATCTCACGGGCAGCATCGTTGACGTGATCGCCTGTGCGGTGGAACTCCAGGTTCGCAACCGATCGGGCGGGATTCCTGACCGGCTCCCGGTTCATCCGGCAGACAATGCTGATGAGCGTTTTCGTTGCCGGAAATGTCTTGAGAATGTCGGCCTTGTCGCCGGCGATCTCAGTCCTGTCGATCGCGACGAAACCGACATCGTCGGCCCCGGCAGCAAGGCACACCTCCCGCAGCCACGACGCGGAGATCCGCCCCTGTGCCGGCCGTGCGGGCCGGCTTCGCACTGCGACGACGGTCGGATGCTGGTCGAGAACAGCCATCAGGAACCCCTTGTTTGCGCGAATCGACGTGGGCAGCTTCCATACAAGCACTTGCATTATGCAAGTGGCATCGATAGAGTCAAGAGATGAGTTCGAGGAGCCGCGGCGACCGCGGAATCAGTCATGAAAAGCGCGAAGCGGCGATCGATCTGCCCGGTGGCCTGCTCGCTCGACATCTTTGGCGACAAGTGGACGCTCCTGCTCATCCGCGACATGGCCTGCGGGAAGGCACTCTTCAAGGAGTTTGCCGCCTCGCCCGAGCGGATCGCGACGAACATCCTCACGGATCGGCTCGAGCGACTCGTGGCCGGCGGTCTCGCCGAATCGTTCGTGCCGCAGCAGGGCGCCGGACGCGGTGGCTACCGTCTCACCGCGAAGGGCAGGTCGTTGCTACCAGTGCTCTCGGCCATCGCCGACTGGGGGCTTCGGCACATCAGCGGCACCGAGGCGCGGCTGCGGCCTCCGTCCGCCAGCCGTTGAAGATTCGGCTGATGATCACCTCGTGGTGAACCGCCGCTGATTGATCGCGTCGAACGTGTCCATGTAAACTGCATACCTCGCGTCAAGGAGCCGAAGTCGATGCCGTTGTACGAATATTCCTGCCAGAAGTGCAGCCAGAAAATCGAGCTGCTCATCCGCGGGAACGAGAAGCCTGTGTGCCCGCACTGCCAGAGCACCAAGCTCACCAAGCTCTTGAGCGTGGTCAGCGGC
>CAZDTC010000334.1:0-3166 GCA_964508125.1 uncultured Candidatus Kuenenia sp. | reverse complement strand
GCTCCTCGTCCCGACGGGCCAACTGCTGCTGGATCAGCTCTTGGGCACGCTGTTCCGCGACCTTGGCGACCATCGGAGCGAGGGTTTCCTCGGGGTTTTCGAGGAATTTCTTGGCGAAGTCCGCCCGGTACGCCTGGTACTCGGCGAGGGCGTGGCGGGCGTCCAGCGGGGCTTCGGGCGAGATGATCTCCCGGCCGTTCTCGTCTTTGACGAGGTACTGCCGGTAGGCATCCCGGATCTTCGGCGGGTTCCACCAGCCCTGTTCTTCGGCGCTAGGAGCGGCCTGGGAAGGCTGCTGTGCGGCCTGCTGCCCCGCCTTCCAGCGTTCGTACATCTCCCGGTTGGAGAGGTAGTCGCTGGCGACCGGGAGGAACGACTGGTACTGCCGCAGCTGGTGCTGGAGAGCCTGCTCCCGCTGGAGCGCCTGCTGGACGCTCGAGGCGATTTCCTCGTCCGGCTTGCCCGCAAATGCGGGCAGTTGCTTGAGCGCATCCCAAGCCGAAGCCGGCTCGGAATCCACCGTTTCCACCGGCGTTTCCGCGGGTGACGGGGCTTCCTGTTCCGGGGCAACTTCGACAGGCTCGACTTCTGGTTCCGACACGTCGGTAGGCATTGCTGCCTCGGGGTGCTACGGCGTCAAAAGCTGACGACCGTACAGAGTTGAACCTCTGTCCAGTATGCCCCGCAACACATTTTCTCGACGTCGGTAGGTCGCGTCCAAGTGCCTCCGGTACTCGGGATCGTTGGCCCGCACAGGGTTGCCCTGTTCATCGGTGACGATGCTCGTCTGCATCGGCTCGAAGAACGAGGACAACGCCCCGAGCGTGGACCGGGTCGGCCCCGGCTGGTTGGCCGCCTGCATGGCGGTGTTGGTTGGCACTTCTTGCACCAGGTCATCGAGCGTGTTGTCCACAGTGCGGCGAATGGCTCCCGCCCCGGAAATCGCCGCTCGTTTCGCCACGGCTTTGGCCCCGGATTTCGAGGCGTCCATGAGTCCTCCGAGGAGCGACGGAGCACCCTGGACGCCGCCGAGCCCGAGGCTTCCGACGGTTTGCAGGTCGATCGCATCGCGCGGGTAGTTGGCGATCATCTCGCCGAAAGGCGAGAGGTACGTCGGTTCCACGGGCCGGATCGGGCCGGTCGAGGGCCGGCCCATCCAGTCGTGGCCTGCGGTGAAAGCCTCGGTCGGGATCGCGTACTTCCGCACCAACTCCGGGTATTCGGCATTGGCGAATCCGCGGGCCGTCTGGTCGAAGTCCCGAAGATCGCGGATGAGCTGCCGCATCTGCTCGGGATCGGCGTTCTCGGGATACCGCGGCGTGATCCGGAACAGATTGTCCCGCATCTGCTGCAGTTGGCCGCGGTCGGCCGCCTCGAGGTCGAGGTTGTAGAGATACCGCTCGGGAAGTTGCTGGTTGTAGTAGGGGATGTAGTTGTCGGTGGAATCCAGCTTCGTGGTGACACCCTCAAGAGTCGTAGACGAGAGGCTCGGGTACTTGGCTCCTTTGAGGCTGTTGCCGGCGGTCCCGTCGGGTTCACCCTCTTTCCACCAGTACATGCTCTCCCGCATCCTGCCGGCCGGCGTATTGAACCGGCTCGCCGCGAGATACCCGGTGTCGCCGGCTTCCGCGGCGATGTCGAACGGAGTGCCCAGCACCGCCAGAGCCTTTGACCCCACGTCCGACCAGACAGGGGCGAACTCGCCGTTTTGAAACGTGGTGAGCAGGTTGTAGACCCGCTCGGACTGATACCCCTGCTCGCCTTGGGGAGTGAGGCGGTAGCGGCCTTCGAGCGAGCCGGCCTTGTCGAACTCTGCGGCCTGCTCCGGGGTCGCGCCAGTATCCCAGCCGTGTTCGGCATTTCTGCCGGGAAGGTTGTCCCTCAACTGGCCCAGGAGCGCGTCCCGCAGGGCGATTCCGGCCTCGTCGTTCCCATCGAAAGGCATCCCGGTGAGCGACTGTCGGGCCGTGTCGATGGCTGTCTCCGGCAGGCCGTTTTTGGTCGCTGCCATCCGCAGGTATTCGTCGGGCGTCACGACCGTGTCGCCGATCTTCACGACCGGCATCGTCATCGCCTGCCCCAGCGCCTCGAGGAATTGGGCGTGCTCAGGCGGCGGCGCAGCCTGGAATTGCTGCATGTCCTCGGGGTAGAGCTGCGTGTCGAGCCGCTTGGCGACGTACTGGCCAGCGGACTTGGCTGAGTCCTCGATGGCTTGGCCGGCTTGCCGGTAGAGCCGCTGGATCAGAGTCTCAGCCATCGCGTCTCCTGCGCCACTGGCGGAACAACTGCTGGTGATCGCCGCTCGACAGCCACCAGAGTACAAGCAGCCTCACGATCTCGCTGACGAGACTCGAGAGCACGATGATCCAGAAGGATCCGTACCGCTGTTGGCCGAACATGCGGCGGACGTCGTCCCGCAAGGAGTCGGCCATGAACGCAAACGCCGGGGATTCGCCATCGCCTGCCGCAGCCATATCGGCTGACCAGCGGTCAATTGCCCGCGGTAGAAGGGCGAGCACGCGGCGGCGGCCGGCGAGGAACTTCGAGGGCGGCAGTCGCGCCCAGACCCACTCTTGGAAGCCGGCGTACTCGTTGCTGGAGGAGCGCATCGGCTGCGGCCCGAAAAATAGGATCACCCCCTCTCATTCGGATGCGCCGGGGCGGCCGGCTGGGGCGTGAGGTCACCCTATTTATGGGGCCACATCAACAAATCGGGACATCCATCACCAACAGGAGGCAAGGCGACAGCAGCCGAGGTACGCGCCGTAAACCGGCCCGTGCTGCTCGATGCAGCGCTTGCAGTAGTTCGAGCACGATTCCTCGTAACGGCAGTGGATGCCTGGAAGGCGTCCACTGAGGTTCCGCTGGTATTGCTCGATTGCTTGTATGGCGGTGCTCTTCCACCATTCCTCGGAAGGGTTCCCTGCTGCCGAGGCGGCTGCAATAAGAACGATGAAAATGCGTTTCAAGTGCTTGCGCTTGGCCATGATTTGCGGTCCTAGGACTTGCGAGACATCACCCAAACGATTGCTGCGGGAAGCGCGACAACGGCCCAGATGACAAAAATGATTCCCAGCCCGCACCCAACGCCTATCGCATGGCCGGCCTGAGCGGCATCGCTGGAATTAGAAGGCCCCGATACGTTTGCGAGTCCGCTGAACACGAA
>CAZDTC010000333.1:0-3170 GCA_964508125.1 uncultured Candidatus Kuenenia sp. | reverse complement strand
CTCCTGGTGGCAGTCGGCGCAGGCGGCGCTGCCGGCGAAGCGGCGGCCGGAGGGATGTCGGATCGGCGCGAGGCCAAGCCCGGCGAGGCCGAGCGATTCGAGTTGCCGCTGATAGGTCGCCAACAGCCGGATCATGTCGGGCGACTCGCCCCACCGGGCGTCGAGCGGCACGCGCTGCGATCGGAGCGGAGCCTTGTCGTCGGCGAACAGCCCGATCGCGACGGCGAACATCCCCTTGTGACCGAGTTCCACGAGCCGCGCCTTGCCTCCCGCGAGTTCGGGAAGCGTGGCGGGCGGCTCATCGGCGCCTCCGGCCGTGACGACGATGTCGAACTGCGGAAATTTCGCAGCGAGCGCCTTCGTTTCGTCGGGCTCGGCCCAGGCCAGAAGGATCTGGTGGACACAGCCTGCCTTGCGGAGTTCTGCGGCGACCGGCTCGATCGCCTGGGAAGCGGGGCGGACCTCGACGGCGTCGTTGGTGATCTCCGCCGCCTGTTTCTCGCCGAGCACGGCAGTAATGCCGATCCGCACACCGCCGACGTCGACGACGCGGAATCGGGGCGTGATATTCGCGTCGAGGCCGAGCAGGCCGACGTTTGCGCTCACGAACGGCGTCGGTTGGTCTCCCACCGGTGCCACGGCGGCGACGAGTTCCTCGGCCGGGAGCCGCAGGTCGCCAGGGCCGAAGCCGACGGCCGCGTAGTTCATCGTTTTCAGGCCATCGGCAATCGACTGAAACTTCACTTCCGACTGCCGTCCGAAACGGCGCACTTGGCCCCCGAGGTCGACTGCCAGCACCGGCCAGCCTGCCGCGTCGAGGGCCCGGAGAAAATTCTCTCGTCGGCTCAGGCCACCCTTCTGGTTTTCCTTGCCCGTGCAGCCGCAGGGCTCGATGTAGCCGTCGAGTTGGCCGGTGATCACGATCAGCGCCCGCGGGTCCGGCCAGTCTTTGAAGATGGCGCCGTTCCGTTGCGTGAACGTGTCGACCGTCGTAGCCGCGACGTCGGCTCCGCGGTCGGGCGGTGCAGCGTCGGCATTCAAGGCGCGGCCGAAGAGCACCGCCATGGCAGCGGCCAGGCACAGCGTGGAGGAGCGGGATGATTTCATGGGCCGATGAACACGCAGATCGGGATCGTGAACGAAGGGTTTTCCGGATGGCCGGTGTCGAGCACGATCCTGCCAGCGGGGCCCTGCTCCGAGCAGCGGTGGTTCGCCGGCGGGCTTCCGGGCGGGATCGTGATCGATATCGGAATGCGGATCATGCCTTTTTCACCCACGGGTTTGCCGGCACCGACCTCGACGCCAAGCGACTCGGGCACCACCTCGCGTACCGTCGGTTTCACGGCCGCGGCGTGCGGCCCTTTCACGGTCAGGAACACCTCCGCCCGGCTTCCGGTTCGGCCGGACACCGTGCCGAGCAGCAGGGCTTGGCGGGAGGAATCCCATGCCCCGCCGGCCAACGCAAGAGCGCCGCTCACGGAGCCCTGCACCGGAATCTCGACGGTGATCTCCTCTGGAATCCGCAGCCGGGCCGAGACGGTCTGCCGCAGTGGCCCGATCGGCAGGCCGGGGCTCACAGCGACGTCGATCATGAGCCCCCCGGTGGCTCCCGATTCGGCGGCGATCTCCCCCGCGCCCAAGGGCGACGAGGTAATCCTGAATGACTGGGCAGTCTGCGGATCGGTGGCAGACAACTCCTCGATCACGGGCTTTTCCTTGCCATACGTGAAGATTTTCACCGCGGCACGCGTCTCGACGTTCGTCGCGATCGTGGGCAGGGCGATGGAGTCGGGCACCGCCTTCCATGTCGGCACGACCATGCCCTCGATCGTGAAGGCGATCTCCGGCCGGCGGGGATCGTTCGTGAACACGGTGGCCTGCTGCCGAAACGGCCCGCCGGCCCCCTTGCCACGCCACTTCAGCCGCAGCCGCGTCGAGCCGCCCGGCGGCACTTCCTTGCGGGCGAGTTCATCGCCGCCGTCTTTCGACTCGAAGTCGCTCACCGTGCACGAGCAGCTTGTGGCTCCGCGGGTGAGCACGAGCGGTCCTCGGCCGGTGTTGTGGATCACGAACTCATGGCTGCCCTCGGCCCCGGCTCCCACCGTGCCGAACTCGTGCTGGGTTTCAGGCACGTCCGCCACCGGTGCCTCGGCCGGAGGGGCGACCACTCCGGGCGCGAAGTCGCCAATCCGCCACGGCCGCATCGCCGCCTCGATCGCCGCCTGCCCGCCACCGATCGCCGCGCCCGCCACGGCCGCGAACGCCGCGACCAGCCACGCACTCGGACCGCGCACCGCCATGAGCCTGAACTCCCGAGACTTTCTCGTGTAATTCTAGCGGTATCCAGGGTCTCGTGGGGCAAGCGGGACGCTTGCCCCACTAGTACGACCGCGCGAGCACGCTGCGGCGCTGGACCGGCCGGCCCGTCACGATGCAGGTGCCGGGCTCGTCCGGGCCGTCCATCGGGATGCAGCGGACGGTCACTTTGAGCGGGTCGAGCACCGCCGTCACGGCAGGGTCGTCCGCCACGTGCACGTGGGCGAAGCCACCCTTGTCGCCGGCCCCCTTCCCCGCCGCCTCGGCGAAAAAGTCGAGCACGTCGGCCTGCGACGAGAGCCGCGACGACTTGCTGTCGCGGAAGCTGCGAGCCTTCTCGAAGAGTCCCTGCTGGATCTCGTCGAGCAGCCGCGGTGCGTCGGCCGCGAACTGCGCGAGGGGCACGCTCGTGCGCTCCTTGGGCGGGCGGTCGCGGCGCGTCACGCTTGCCGCACCGGCGGCGAGGTCACGCGGGCCGATCTCCACCCGCACCGGCACCCCCTGCTTCACGTGCTGCCACACCTTGTCGCCGCCGCGGAGGTCGCGGGCGTCGATCTTCACGCGCAGCGGCTCGTCGGCGAACGTCGTGGCGGCGAGCTCGCGCTCGAGGGCGCGGCAGGCGTCGAGCACCGCGGTCCGCTCCTCGTCGGTGCGGTGGATCGGCAGGATCACGATCTGCGTCGGGGCGATCCGGGGTGGCAGCACGAGGCCGTCGTCGTCGGAGTGGGTCATGATCACGGCGCCGATCAGCCGCGTCGACACGCCCCACGACGTGGTCCAGCAATACTCCTCCTGCCCCGACTGGCCGGCGAACTTGATCTCCTGCGCCTTCGCGAAGTTCTGGCCGAGGAAGT
>CAZDTC010000332.1:0-3172 GCA_964508125.1 uncultured Candidatus Kuenenia sp. | reverse complement strand
TGTGGCTCGGCGAGCAGATCGACGAATTCGGCATCGGCAACGGCATCAGCCTGCTGATCATGGCGGGCATCTTGGCGGCCATGCCCAGCGCCCTCGTGCAACTCGGCAGCGACACCAGCTGGGAACTCGGCGGCGGTGGCGGCAAGCTCGGCATCGAGACGCTGCTGGTGCTCGCGGCCCTGTTCGTGGGCGTGGTGGCCGGGGTGGTGTTCATGACCCAAGGGCAGCGCCGCATCCCCACGCAGAGCGCCAAGCACGTGCGCGGACGGCGCGTGTATGGCGGCACGCGGCAATATCTTCCGCTGAGGGTCAACCAGGCCGGCGTGATGCCGATCATCTTCGCGAGTTCGCTGCTGCTCTTTCCCCAGATGCTGTTCCAGTATCTGCACAACGCCAATCCCGGCAGTGCCTTCCTCGGCGCGTTGCATGATTCGTTCACCCGCGGGCAGTCGTATCTCTACAACGTGCTCTACGTGGTCCTGATCTACTTCTTCTGTTACTTCTGGACGGCGATCACCTTCAACCCGAAGGAGATGGCCGACAACCTCAAGAACTTCGGCGCGTTCATTCCCGGTTACCGCCCCGGCAAGCGCACGGCTGACTTCCTCGAGCGGGTGATGGAGCGAATCACGTACGTCGGGGCGGCGTTTCTCGCGCTCGTGGCGATCATTCCCACGATCGTCGGCGGAGCGCTCGGCATCCCTGCGCAGATCGCGAGTTTCTACGGCGGCACGGGCCTCTTGATCGCCGTGAGCGTGGCGTTCGATCTCGTCCAGAAGATCGACAGCCACCTCGTGATGAGGAACTACACCGGCCTCCTGGAGAAAGCCTGATCGGACAGGCCAGCGCGGTGGCCCCGGAGCCGGCTCCTACGGGAGCGTGCGTGCCAGCCGCCGTCGCGCTGTCGCATCCGGTTCCGCGCACGTCTCATGCGGATCATCCTCATCGGACCGCCCGGCGCCGGCAAAGGCACGCAGTGCCAGAAACTGGTCGAACACCTGCGGGTCCCGCACCTCTCGACGGGTGAGATGCTCCGGGCCGCTGTCCGCGCGGGCACGCCCGAGGGCGTGCAGGCCGCCGCCTTTATGGACCAGGGGCAGCTCGTTCCCGACTCGATCATTCTGGGCATGGTCACGAAGCGGCTCGAGGCTGCCGACTGCCGCGATGGCTGCCTGCTCGACGGCTTCCCCCGCACTCTGCCGCAGGCGGCGACGCTCGACGAACTGCTCGAGCGCCGGGCGATGAGCGTCGACGGCGTGATCGAGCTGGCGGTGCCGCGGGACGAGCTCGTACGACGGATGCTCGCCCGGAAGCGGGCCGACGACAACCCGGACGTGTTTGCCAAGCGGATCGCCAGCTTCGAGGTGCAGACGGCCCCGTTGCTCGCCTACTACCAGCGGCAGGGTAAGCTCGCCAGCATCGACGGACTCGGCACGGCCGACGAGATCTTCGAGCGCGTGAAAGCGGCGCTGCGCCGGTTCGCCCGCGACCAGCATTCGCTGGGCCGGTAGGGGGCGTCGCGACGGCCCCCGGCCGGGTGTATACTCGCGGAAACTCGCTTCATTTCATTCCTTCGCTGGGTGGTGCCTCGGTGGTGAATCTTCGGTCTGCGCGTGAGATCGCGGCGATGCGCCGCGCGGGGCTCGTGGTGTGGGGGGCGCACCAGGTGACGGCGGCGGTCGTCCGGCCAGGCGTCACCACAGCGGATATCGATCGGGCGATCGAGGAACACTTCGCGAAGCATGGCGCCGTGCCGCTCTTCAAGGGCGTACCGGGCAAAGTGCCCTTTCCGGCCGTCTGCTGCACGTCGGTCAACGACGAGGTCGTGCACGGCATTCCCGGGCCTCGCGTGCTCGTGGCCGGCGACGTGGTGAGCGTCGACACCGGCTGCAGCGTCGACGGCTGGTGTGCCGATTCGGCAGTCACCTACGCGGTGGGCTCGATCGCCCCGGAGACGCAGCGGCTGCTCGACTGCACCGCCGGAGTGCTCGCGCTGGCCATCGAACTCATGGCGGTGCGAAGCCGCTGGAGCGACGTCGCGGTGGAGATGGCCAAGTACGTCCGCGACCACGGATTCTCCGTGGTCGAGAATTTCGTCGGCCATGGGATCGGGCGGAAGATGCACGAAGACCCTCAGGTGCCGAATTTCTGCACCCCGGCCTTCCGTCGGAATCATGATTTCGACCTCGAGCCCGGCCTTGTGATCGCAGTGGAGCCGATGGTGAACATGGGCTCGAAGAAGGTCCGGGCGATGCCCGATCACTGGACGCAGTCCACCGTCGACGGCCGGGCGAGCGCCCACTTCGAGCATACGGTTGCGGTCACCGAGACCGGCCCGGTCGTGCTGACGGCGGCTCCCGCAGCCGGCGAGACCCTCGGCAGTGCGGCCTGAGCCTCACCGAGAGCGAGTTGCTGCGGCAAATCCGCGGTTCAACAGCCACCCCCTTGGAACGGCCGTCCGGCCTTCCTATACTCCGAGGCTCCCGTTTGTTTCCCTTTTGCCCCTGTTTGAAGGCGTGGTCGGCAGTCGCCACGGTGCTCGAGTATGAAGGTTCGCGCCAGCGTTCGTCGCATGTGTGAGAAGTGCAAGATCGTGCGGCGTCGAGGCGTCGTGTTCGTCGTGTGCGCCGACCCTCGTCACAAGCAGCGGCAGGGGTGATAAACGGCCCATCGGCGTTCCGTTCGGTCTGGATCCCTTCCGGAAGTCGCATCGCGATCCGGATCGGAAGACCTGACGGATCATCCTTCCCGAAGCATTCCTGACCCCCCGGACTTCATTCATGCCCCGTCTCCTCGGCGTCGACATTCCTTCGGAAAAGAAGACGGTCTTCTCGTTGCAGTATTTGTATGGCGTCGGCCCGCGAGTTGCCCGCGAACTCTGCCACAAGGCCGGTGTCGATCCCGAGGGCGTGGCCCGCAACCTTCACGAGGACGAACTCGCGCGGCTGGCGGCGCTCATGGACAAGGACTACGTCGTGGAAGGACAGTTGCGGCGGCAGGTGTCGCAAAACGTTTCGCGTCTCAAGGATATCGGCAGCTATCGCGGGCTGCGGCATCGCCGCGGCCTGCCCGTTCGCGGTCAGCGCACCCGCACCAACGCCCGGACTCGCAAGGGTCCGAAGAAGACGGTCGCCGGCAAGAAGGGCGTCAAGGATCTCAAGTAACAACGTCG
>CAZDTC010000331.1:0-3179 GCA_964508125.1 uncultured Candidatus Kuenenia sp. | reverse complement strand
GTGCCGTCGGCGAGCAGGGCCTGCGAGATCGTGATGTCCCTGCCGGTCGGCACGTCGAGCGCGGCGCCGCCCGCCTGGATGAAGGCGCTCGTGAGGCCGCCCATGTAGGACGTGCTCGAGGCCAGCGGCCGGAGCACGCCGCCGTTGAAATACACCGTGGCGGTGGCGCCCGCGCCGCGGACGGTGGGGAACGCGGGGAGTGTCACGTCGGCCGAACCGCCGATCCGGATCGTGTCGACGTTGCCGCTGCCTTCGGCGAGGCGGTCGAACCGGTTGGCCGTGAACGTGCCGCCGGTGAGCACGACGGAGTGCGTGCCGCCGGTGCCGGAGAAGATCGTGCCGGCCGTGCCGGTGGTCGTGGCACCGCCCATCGAAAGCACGCCCACGTTGGCCACGCCGCCCGACTGGGAGAAGAGGGCGGTATTGTTGTGGATAACGGCGTTGTCGTAGCGGCCGATCTGGAGGACGGCGTCGCCATTGAGGCCGCCCGAGGCGGTGGTCATGGCGAGCTTGCCGCCGGTCATGTTGAACGTGCCGTTGGCGGCGTTCTGGCTCGCGACCTGGACGCCGATCGCACCATTGGCGTAGGCCTGGAGCGTGCCGCTCTGGAGGTTGTAGACGCCGGTGGTGTTGGCCGCATAGCCGATCGAGATTCCATAGGTGTTCGTGCCGGTGATCGAGACCACGCCGCCGGTCTGGTTGACGATTCCCGTCTGGGTGCCGGCACCGTTCGACACGGCGAAGCCATACTGGCCGTTCAGAACGGTGGTGCCACCCGAGATATTCAGGGTGGCGTTGGTGTTCGGGGTGCTCGCGACGCCGATGTAGTTGTTGGTGCCCGAAAAGCCGTTTTGGAGTTCGAGCGTGCCGCCGCCGACCTGGATGCTGCCGGTCATGGCGTTCGTGGCGGCGGCCGTGAGCGTGCCGGCCCCCGTCTTGATCAGGTTCCCGGCACCGCCGATCACGCCCGTGAGCACGGTGTTGTTCGCCTGGGTGTCGAACGTCATGGTGGCGGCCCCTGCGATCGCATTGGCGAGCGTGCCGGAGACGCCGGCCTGCAGCGTCGCACTCGCGGTGAACGAAACCGTGCCGCTCCCCAGGGCGTTCACGTCGCCGTAATTCAGCGTGCCGGCTTTGACCTGCGTTCCGCCGGTGTAGCCGCTCGATGCCGAGAGGGTGAGCGTATTGGCTCCGAGTTTCGCGATCCCCATCACGCCGTTGACAGCGTTGCCAAACGATCGGCTGCCCGCCGAGGTGTCGAACCCGAACAGGCCGCCGGCCGCGAACGTGCCGCTGGCGAGGGCGCCTTGCACCGCGGCGTCTAAGACGCTGTTGCCCACCGCGAGCGTGGCGCCATTGGCCACCGAGAAACTGCCCGAACTCACTGGTGCGATGCCGCCATTGAACGACGTGCCGCTCACGAGGAGCGTGCCGCCGTTGACGCGGATGTTCCGCTGCCCGGCGAGCGAGAGCACCGACAGCACGCCGCTGGTCACCTCGAGGTCGCCGATCGACCGCGTTGAGGTGAGCGTGGCGGGGGTCGCGAAAGCCGCAGACCCGGCGTAGCGGAACACCGACGAGGCGTCGATGGCCCCAGTGCCGCTGCCGAGGCTCAAATTGTTCACAGAGCCGTTGCCGCCGCGGGCCTCGAGCACGAGGCCGGGGCCGACGCTCGTGGCCACGGCGGTGGTGCCACCGCCGGCCGTGCCCGTGTTGAAGTTAAACGCGTTGGCCGCGATCCGCCCGCCACTGCCGGACAACGTCCAGTAGGTGGTCGTGCCGGTGCCGTAGTTGAAGCTCGAGTTCGGCGTGAACGTGCCGCTGACGGTCGAGAGATCGAGCGTGTAGGTCTGGGCGTCGATCCCGAGGTCGATGCGACCGCTCGCATCGACGGACGCCCCGGTGGAAACCGAGGTGGGCAGCGATCCGCCGGTCGCGACCGCGAGATTGGACCCGAGTTTGAAGGTCGTCCCCTGGCCGGCGGTGGTTCCCCCGTCTGACAGGTCCATCGCCCTGAACGTGCTCCCGCTGACCGTCTTCGTGCCGTAATTTCGCAGGAAGAGCTTGATCGGCTGGTTGAAGAGAAGCGTTTGATCGCCGTTGCCCTGGAGAGCGAGCGTGAGATTGTCGGACGTGGCCGACGTCGGAGAGAACGTGCCCGATTCGAGCCCGCTCCACTGGATGCTTGCCCCGGCGACCGAGGCATTCACGGCACCGCCCGTGATTGCGAGGCCCTGCGTGACGGTCAGGCGGCGATCGTTCGTGCCCGTAACATTGACGATCTGCACCGTGCCGCTCGTCATCGAGAGGCTGCCGGTGATTTGGCTGACAAAGTTCGTCGCGGTCGCTGTGCCGGCCTTCACGTACTGCTCGGCGATGAGCGAGCCCCCGCTGATTGACACGTTTCCAGCGACGGTGCTCCCAAAGGCCGCATTGGTTCCCGACGGGTTGACGTGCCCGAGCGACAGCACGCCGCCTCCGTTGAGCGTGACACCGTTGGTGAACGTGACCGTCGTGGCACCGGTGCTCGGCGGACTTACAAAAAATCGCGTCACACCACCGTTGGATGCGCCGAGCGAGAGGGGGTTGGTGACCGCGAAACCGCCCTTGCTGATCACCAACTCGTTGGTGCCCGAATTCGTTTGCGTGATCGTGAGCGTGGTCACGCCGTTGGACGCACCGGATGGGACCGTCGCCGACCGCAGGATGCCCACGGCGGTCGAATTGAGCGTGGCGGTGTCGGCAGGCTGCGGACCACCGGCCGGGCTGTTGGGAGTCCAGTTCGTGGTGCCCGACCATTGCCCACCCGTGGTCGCGCTCGTCCACGTGTAGTCGGCTCCGAGAGCCGGCCCCGCTCCGAGGGCGATCACGGCCAGGCCGCAGGCCGAGCGCCGCACACTTCGCCATACCGAAACCCGGAACGTTGCCATCGTGAACATCGTGACCCCCATCTCCCTTAACGGGCTCTGCGTGACTGCCGGGGGGCAAGACGCACGTGGTCCTCGCCACCCCGCTGTGTGGAGTATATTTCGCCCCCTCCCCGATCTGCACACCTTTTCTCCCGCGTTTCCGGGCAGTATTTATCCAATTCCGTGCATCCCCTGCCCCCGCGAAGGGTCGGTGCACGTGCTCGACCCGGTGACGCCGGGGGGAGCCGGGAGGGGCGATGCCGTGCACGG
>CAZDTC010000330.1:0-3181 GCA_964508125.1 uncultured Candidatus Kuenenia sp. | reverse complement strand
CGCAGGTCTTCTCGCGGACAAGATTTCGAAGAGATCGCTGATCATTGCCAGCCTTATTGTTTGGAGCCTGGTGACTATTGCGACGGGATTGTCGATATCGGCTGCGATGCTCCTGGCCATGCGAGCCGCGATGGGGCTCTCCGAGGCGTTTTACATCCCGACGGCGCTCGCGCTGATCGCCGATCACCATGCGTCGGCGACGCGGTCGCGCGCCATCGGCATCCACCAGATCGGGATTTACCTCGGCGTGATGCTCGGGAGCCTGGGTGGATTCGTGGCCGACAGCCCGGCGCTCGGCTGGCGATGGGGCTTTTCCACGATCGGCATGCTGGGCGTGGCCTACGCCCTGCCGCTGCTGTTCCTGCTCCGCGAGCCGCCGGGAGCAGGGGCGGCCGCGTCCGGCCCGGCGGAGTCGCCTCTCGCCTCGTGGCGGGCGTTGCTCGTAAACCCGTCATACCGGCTCCTGCTCGCCTACTTCACGCTGCCGGCGATCGCCGGCTGGGTCGTGCGCGACTGGATGCCGAGCGTGCTCCAGAAGGACCTCGGCCTCACGCAAGGCCTCGCGGGCGTGAGCGCCGTGATCTGGTGGCAGTCGGCGGCGATCGCAAGCGCGATCCTGGGAGGCTGGCTGGCCGACCGCTGGATGCTCTCGACCGCCCGCGGGCGGATCTACGTGAGCGCCCTGGGCATGGCCCTGATCGTGCCGGCACTTCTGGGCGTGGGAATCGTGGTGGGCACGAAATCACTCTCGCTCGCCGTCCTGTTCTTGATGCTCTTCGGCCTGGGCTGGGGCTTCTTCGACACCAACAACATGCCGATCCTCTCCCAGATCGTGCGGCCAGACCAGCGGGCGGCCGGCTACGGGCTCATGAACCTGGCGAGCATCTCGTGCGGCGGCATCGCCGATGTGGGCTTCGGATGGCTCCGCGACCAGTCCGTGCCGCTTCCCTTGATCTTCGGGGGCTTTGCCGCCCTTGCCGGGCTTTCCGCCTGGCTGGTGCTCCGCATCAAGCCCGCCGGGCTTGAAAACGCCGCGTGATCGTCAGGCGGCGACGCGAAGCATCCAGGCCGCCAACACGGCCCGCAGCGTCCACAGGCCCGTGCGCAGCCAGTTCGAGCGGACGAGGGCGTCGATCACCGCCGGAGCATGCCCCTCGCGAGCCAGGCGGGCGTGGAGAGGCATCTGGACGAACACCGTCGACAGCCAGAGGATCACGAGCGCGACGAAGCCGACGATTGCGATGGGGCGCGGCACCCCGGCGGGCGGCTTCCATGCGATCAGGGCGGCAGTCACCGCCTCGACGAGCATGAACGGGATCACGACGCCCTGCGTGCGACGCTGATTTTCGACCGCGAACTCCTGCCCGGCGTCGTGCACGCGGCCGAAGAGCGGATAGTGCACGGCCTGGACAAACCAGATGATGCCGCACATCGCAGACGATGAGATCGCCTGCGCGATGAGCAGGGCATCCATGACGCCAAGGGGGAAATCAGGAATCATGCGGCGCTACGGCTCGCTCGCGACGCCCCAGCGGCTGCGCTGCCCGCGCCGATCAGCCCATGCACCCGCGCGGCGTGCAGCAGGATCAGCGCGAACGGCACCCACCAGACGAGGTCGTTCGTGGGAAGCGTGACCCCAAACGCCGGCGGCACTTCCCCCCGGGCGACGCCCTGCAGGTAGCCGATGGGCCCGAAAATTTTCCCTAAAAACCCAACCAACACGATCGGCCAGTGGCGCGCCGGATCAGTGGCGGCGGCAAGATATCCGATCCCATAGACGCCCACGATCATGCCGACGCATTGCCAGATGAACGGATAGTTGGGCGACTCCATGCCGGTCAGGCTGAAGAGCCAATTCGGGAACAAGACCGTCAGCGCGCCCCAGACAAGGTTGTAGACACCGGCGGCCACGAGGCAGCGGGCCATCCAGCGTGGGGCCGCCGGGGAGGTTTCAACCATGGATGCCGGGGGCGTCATGAAGATTCCTCACCATTGGTCTGGAACGGCGGCCGATTGCCACCGGTGGAGGAACCGCACAGGCGCGCGATCGCTAACAACGCCTCCAGACGCACAGGATCCTCAGAAAACGTAAAAGATGCATGGAAACGGCGTTTGCAGGCGGTTTGCTACGATCTCGCCTACGTCCTCGCCATCCACCCGTGATCCCGGTTTACCATACCGATGAACAAGCTGCCGCGACACGACTGCATCGTCTGCGGAACCTGCACTGCCGACATTCTCGTCAAGCCGGTGGGCCTGGCCGCTCCGATTGGCGGCGGCCGCCTCTTCGAGGTCGATCCGATCGACGTCACGACCGGCGGGATCGTGTGCAACTCCGGGATCGCGATCCGGCGGCTGGGCCTGGCCGTGGCCGCGGCGAGCGTCGTCGGCGACGATGTGTGGGGGGGCGTGGTGCGGCGCCGGCTCGAGGCCGAGGGAATCGGGGCAGGGGCCGTGGAGTCGGCGGGAAGGCACGCCACAAGCTCGACCGCCGTGCTCATCGATCCGAGTGGTGAGCGGAGTTTCGCACATCACGTGGGCGCCTGCCGGGCGATCGACGTCGCCTATCTGCGGCGGCAGGTCGGAGAGTTTTCCCGGGCCCGGCTCGCCCTGCTCGGGTATTTCGGGCTGCTGCCCGGGCTCGAGCCGGAGATCGGCGAGGCTGTGGCCGTGTTGCGGGAGGCTGGCTGCCAAGTAGCGCTCGAGACGGGAGGAAGTGGCGGCACGCTGGCGGCGATCGCCCCGGCCTTGCCGCACGTCGATCTCTATGTGCCCAGCCTCGACGAGGCGATTCACCAGACGCACCTCACTGATCCCCGAGAGATTCTCGCCGCGTATCGCGCGCATGGCTTGCGGGGCGTGGCCGGCGTGAAGCTCGGATCGCGGGGCACGCTCCTGAGTCCGCGGGCGGGGGAGTTTCTCGAGATTCCGTGCATTCCTGCGCCGGGGCCCGTGGCCGACACGACCGGCGCCGGCGATTCGCTGCTCGCCGGCCTGATCACAGGCATCCTGCGCGGGATGCCGCTGGAGCAGGCGGGCCGGCTCGGCGCCGCGACAGCGGCCTGCTGCGTGACGGGCGTGGGAGCCACCGCGGGCCTGCGGTCGTTTGAGGAAACGATGCGGCTGGCCACGTAGGACAGGCTTCAGCCGGAATCGTGAAGACGGCGTGGCAAGCGGGACG
>CAZDTC010000329.1:0-3182 GCA_964508125.1 uncultured Candidatus Kuenenia sp. | reverse complement strand
CTGGAGCACGACGCCGGCAACATGCTCCTCGCCCAGGCCCGCCGCGAGGTGCTCGAGCAGCAGTTCGAGTTTCGCCGCCTCCTGGGGGCGCTCGAGGCGATCGGCACGAAGGAACTGCGGATCGTGGAGACGGCGCGGATCTCGCCGCTGGCGTTTCCGATCTGGGCCGAGTTCGTGCAGTCGCGGCTCACCACTCAGGGCTGGCTCGAGCGGATCACGGAGATGGCCCGCGACCTCGAGACCGCCGCCGACACCCCCGCCCCCGAGCGGCCGGCCCGGAGCACGCGGCCATGACCATCGGCACGGATGCCGATTGCACGCTGCGTCTGCTCGCCGGCCGCGCGGCCTTCGTGCCGGCCACGCGCACGCTGCTCGTAGCCGACGTGCACCTCGGCAAGGCGGCGACGTTTCGCCGGGCCGGGATCCCCGTGCCGGAAGGCTCGGCCCAGCGCGACCTTGCCCGTCTGGAGCGGCTCGCGGCCGACAACGACGCGCGGCGCGTCGTCGTGCTCGGCGACCTGCTCCACGCGCGGAGCGGCTCCACCGACGCCGTGATCGAGGAGTTTCGAACGTCCCGGGAGCGGATCGCGGCCGAGTTCATCCTCGTGCTCGGCAATCACGACCGCGGCCTTGCCAAGAGCCCCGCGGCGCTCGCCGCCCGCCTCGGCATCGACGCCTGCGTCGCGGCCCTCGACGAGCCACCGTTCCGCTTCGTGCACGAGCCGGCGAGCGACGTGGCAACCGCGGACCGATCCATCATCACCGTCGGCGGGCACCTCCATCCCACGGTCTCGATCCGCGGGGCCGGCGGCGACAGGCTCGCCGACCGCTGCTTCGTGGCGGACGAGTCGGTCGTCGTGCTGCCGGCGTTCGGCTCGTTCACCGGAGGCCACCGCGTCGACCCGGCCGCCGGCACGCGGCTCTGGATCGCCCGCGACGATGGCGTCGTAGAGGTCACGCGGATCGTGGAGCGGTCGCTGCGCGCCAGGCGCCGCTGAGCCTGGAGAGCAGGTCGCCTGCGGTCATCGAGATCTCGCTGAGGTCGTCCGCGGCAAAGTCGCCCGCGCGGCCGTGCACCCAGGCGGCGAGCCGGGCTGCGGCGAAGGGGGCGAGCCCCTGGGCGAGGAGTGCGACGACGACGCCCGTGAGCACGTCGCCCGTGCCCGCCGTTGCCATGCCGGGGTTGCCCGTCTCGTTGTGCACGCGGCGGGCGGCGTCGGCCACGAGTGTCGCCGGCCCCTTGAGCACGACAACGGCGCCGATCGCGTGGGCCATCTCCGCCGCGCGATCCTCGAGCCACGGCCGGTCGCGGCTGCGGTCGTCCGCAGGATCAACGCCGAGCAGTCGCAGCATCTCGCCTGCGTGCGGCGTGATGACCCGCGGCCCCGCATGCCGGGCGAGTTCGCAGCGGTCGAGCCGCGCGAGGGCATGGAGCGCGTCGGCGTCGAACACCGCCGGCTGCGGGAGCGCGTGCCACAAATCGCGCACGATCTCGGCCACCGCGAGGCTGCGGCCGAGCCCCGGCCCGACGGCCACGGCGTCGGTCGCCTCGCACCGTGCGCGGATCGCGTCGCCGGCTGCGGCTGCGAACGTGCCGTCTTGCTCCGTCGGCAGGCTGCGGGTCATCACGCACGGATCGAAGCCGGCCGCGATCACGGCCACGCTTTCGGGGACGAGGAGTTCCACGAGGCCGGCCCCGCTCCGCAGGGCTGCCATCGCGGCGAGCGCAGGCGCGCCGGCCATGCCGGACGAGCCGCCCACGACGAGCGCGCGACCGTAGTCGCGTTTGCTCGTGGCGCGCTTCCGTGGTTCGAGCCGCGGCAGATCGGCGGGAACGTCGGCTGCTGCTCGCGGACCCATGGCCGCCTCCTCGGAGTCTGACAAAATCGCCAGTCGGGCGTCGATTCGCCGCCCGCCTTCGCGGACCACCTCCCTTTACCTTGACTGAAACGCGCCGGGCGGGCTACCTTCGCCGCGAAATCCCCGGGTTTCCTGCCGGAAAGGAAATGCTTGTCCGCATGAGTGCCGCGAAGAAATCGGTCGACCTGTTCGACGTCAAGAGAGTCCGCCAACTGATCGAACTGATGGAGGAGCACGATCTCGCCGAGATCGACCTCAAGCAGGGGGACCATGGCGTGCGGATCAAGCGGGGCGGCGAGGTGGTGGCCGTGTCGGCGCCGGCCACCCGGGCAGCCCCCCGATCCGCCGCCCCGGCCGAGCCGGCGGCACCCGAATCTGCCGTCGAGGCGCGGATGCTCGTGATCAAGAGCCCGATGGTGGGCACGTTTTACGAGGCGAGCGGCCCGGACTCCCCGCCCTTCGTGAAGGTGGGCGATCGGATCGGCCCGGAAAAGACCGTGTGCATCGTGGAGGCGATGAAAGTGTTCAACGAGATTCCGGCCGGCGTGTCGGGCCAGGTGGTGGCGATCCTCGTCGAAAACGGGGCCCCCGTGGAATTCGGCCAGCCACTCATCAAGGTCGACCCGGGGGCGTGAGCCCCGTTCTCGAGAGCGGCCCCGCCGGGCTTTCGCGACATGTTCAAACGGATTCTTATTGCCAACCGCGGTGAAATCGCCCTGCGCGTGATCCGCGCCTGTCGCGAGCTCGGCGTGGAAACGGTGGCCATCTTCAGCGAGGCCGACCGCGGAGCGCCGTATCTGGAACTGGCCGACGAGGCGATCTGCGTGGGGCCCGCCAGGAGTGCCGACAGTTATTTGCGCATCGACCGCGTGATCAGCGCCGCCGAGATCGGCAACGTGCAGGCGATTCATCCCGGCTACGGCTTCCTCTCGGAAAACTCGCACTTCGCCGAGGTCTGCCGGTCGTGCGACATCGGCTTCATCGGCCCGACGCCCGAGGCGATGGAGCGGGTGGGCGACAAAAACTCCGCCCGGGCATTGGCCCGCGAGGCGGGCGTGCCGACCGTGCCCGGCAGCGACGGCATCATCGGCAGCGAACAGGAGGCTGTGAAGATCGCCCGCCAAATCGGGTTTCCGGTGCTGCTCAAGGCCACCGCGGGCGGCGGCGGCAAGGGGATGCGGGTCGCGGCCAACGACCTCGCCCTCGCGAGCGCATGGCAGCAGGCCTCCGCCGAGGCCCAGGCGGCCTTCGGCAACCCCGGCATCTACCTCGAGAAATACATCGAGCGGCCGCGGCACGTGGAGATCCAGATCCTCGGCGAC
>CAZDTC010000328.1:0-3183 GCA_964508125.1 uncultured Candidatus Kuenenia sp. | reverse complement strand
GAAGAACGCGTCGCCCGGCGCCACACGGCGCTTCGCGATCGATACCACCAGCCGGAGATTCGCCCGCACGAGCCGGTTCTTGAGCGCCACGATCTCCTCGTAGAGCTTGTCGATCTGGTCCATGAGGCGCGTGCTCGGCCGCTCGAGGTCGAGTTGCTCGCGCAGCTTGGTGGCCTTGTATTTCAGGAAGTTGAACTTCCTGAACAGCCACACCTCCTGCTCCCGCGTGAGCAGCGGCACTTCGTAGAGGCTGGCGAGGTAGGCCGGCAGGCCCGATGGGCGGCGAACCTTCTTCGCCGGCTCGTCGAGGCCCGGGAACGGCTGGTTGACCACCTTCTCCGCGCTCTTCCGCAGAAACAGCGCGTTGGGGATGAAGTCGAGCGGCAACTCCATCACATGGGCCGCTCGCTGCGAAAGAATCACGCGGTAGATGCTCGCCCGCGACCGGCGATACCGCCTGGCGATCGACTCCACCGGCTCGCCCTGGGCGTAGAAGTGGTAGATCCGCTCGCAGGTCTCCGGCCGCAGCCGGCCGTCGTCGGCGGCAAACACCGCCGCCTCGGGATGATCGTGGTCGTGCTGCTTGATGGTGTAGCGGATCGTCTCCACGCTGCGGTGGAGTCGGGTCGCGATCCGGCGGTGCACGTCGGCCGGGCAGGCCCCTGCGACGGCGAGCCGCCTGGCCCAGCCGATGATCCGGTCGTGCTCCTCTTGGGAGAGTTGGCTGAACCGCGCGCCGCGCTCGATCCGCGAAGGATTGGCGGCGATGAATCGCTCGACGGCGCTGGCGAGGAAGCCGACACGCTTGCGGCCTCCCACCTCATAGCGCTGGGCCACGAGGCCGTGCTCCCGCCATCGGGAGATCGTCTTCGTCGACACGTTGAACCGCTTGGCGAGATCCTCGATCGAGAGCACCTCCTCATTGGCGAGAGGGCTGGCGGGGGAACCGGGATTGGTCACGGCCGCGGTGTGCTCGACCGCGGCGCGCTCGGCCTCAGCTGGAAAAAGTGACATGAAAGGACCCGTCGAAGTGGAACGCATGACTCTCCTCCTTGCCGGCAATCCTTCGCCAGCTGTGTGGTGCCTCGGAACCGATCGTTCTCGCCGTCCGCGGCGTCCGCGCGTTCTGCAGGGGGCATCTTCTCCCCCGCCACCGTGCCCGGGACGTGCCAGTTATACGGATGTCGACCTCCGGCGGTTCAGCCGCCAATCGCCGCCTTGAGTTTTTTCGAACGAGCCCGCATGCCCGGCATGCTTTCGCTCCGTCGCAAGCCCCTGAAACACATGGGGTTAGGGCCACTGGAGGCCCTTGACCGCGTCGCACGGGCTTGTTTACCCATTCCCTAAACCTAAACAAATCAGTGAGTTCCTCCCACTGGACACTTGGGTTTGATCGCCGGCAGCGGCGTCGGTGGCGGGGCAAAAACAGGCGTTTCGAGCGTCGGCCAGCCGAAAAAGTTCTGGGGGAGCCCGAGAGCGACGGGAACACGAGGGAGGACGTTGTGGAGATACGCCCTGCATGGCGGATGGTTTGGGCCGTGGGCCTCGTGGCGGTTGGTTGTTGCGGCCTGGCCCGGGGGGAGGCGGACGGGAAGCCGGCCCATACGCGGCGCGTCGATGTCGCGCTCACGGCGAAGGGGGAAATCCACGGCCCGGCAACCGGTTCGAAGGAGGGCGCCCGCCAGCCGATCTCCATGGAGGCGCGGTTTCGGTTTACGGAGACGCTCGAGGCTCCCGGGGCGGATGCGATGGCTGTGCGGCAGTACGCCCAGGCCGAGGCCACGCTCGAGGCCGACGGCGGCACGCAGTCGCTCACGCTGCCCGCCGACGCCCGGCGCATCGCGGTCACCAGGCTCGGCACCACGCCCCAGCCCTACCTGCCGGAGGCCCACCTCTCGCGCGACGAACTCGAACTCCTCGAAACGCCGTTCGACTCGGTGCTGCTAGAAGACCTGCTCCCCGGCCGGCCCGTCGTTGCCGATGACCACTGGCCGCTTGCCGGCGACCTCGCGGCCGGGCTGCTCGCCATCGATACCGTGGAGGCCGGCACGCTCGAGGCGAGGATCGCCGACATCGCGGACGGCCGGGCCCGCGTCGTTCTCGAAGGCGTCGTGGACGGGGCCGTCGACGGCGTGCCGACGCACGTGGTGGTCGACGGCGAATTCACGGTGGCTGCGGAGCCCGATGAAGACGGCTTTGTGCTCAACGGCGACGTGACGAAGCTGGACGTCGTGGTGAAGGAGCGCCGGCAGGCGAGCCACGTGGCGGCGGGCTTCGAGATCGAGGCGACGTTGGCCGTCGCGCGGGCTCCGGCCGACGACAGCGAAGCCGAACCTCACGCCGAGGCCGCTGTCGAATCCTCGCGTCGCCGCGGGGATGGCCGTCCCGGCTTGGTGTGGTATCGCGATCCCGAGGGGCGTTACGACATCGTCCACGAGGCCGCCTGGCGGTTCGTCGGCGAGGACGCCGGTGGGCTCGTGCTGCGGATGCTCGACCTGGGCGCGCTCGTGGCCCAATGCTCGATCACGTCGTTGCCCCGGGCCGACGACGCGACGGCCCCGACGGTGGACGAGATCAAACGCCACGTCGAGCAGTCGCTGGCGGGGCAGTTCAAGCGGTTCGACGGGGTGCGGGAAACGGTTCGTGAGGACGACGGCGCACGGGTCGTGCGGGTGGTCTCGGAGGGGGTCGCCGAGGGACTGCCGTTTCGCTGGATCCACTACGTGCTTACCGACGATACCGGCCACCGCGTGAATGCAACCTTCATGTTCGAGGCCTCCCTCGAGAAGCGATTCGCAGGCGCCGACGAGCGGCTCGTGGCGGGTCTGCGGTTTGCCGGCGAGACCCACCGCGAGGCCCGGCTGCCACCGAAAACCGTGGTGCCTTGACGGGCCCCGGGGCCGGCTGGATTATGGTGGCTCTTTCCCCAGTTCCACAGAGGCGCGAGCCATCGAGAAACAGCATCGCATCAATGAGCAGATCCGGATCACGCCGATCCGCGTGATCTCAGCCGAGGGCGGACAGCTCGGCATCATCCCGACCGAAGAGGCGCTCGGCCTCGCGCGGGAGGCGGGCCTCGATCTGGTGGAGGTGGCTCCCAACGAGAAGCCACCCGTCTGCCGGATCAGGGACTTCGGCAAATTCAAGTACCAGCAAAAAAAGAAGCAGCACAAGACCCACGTC
>CAZDTC010000327.1:0-3184 GCA_964508125.1 uncultured Candidatus Kuenenia sp. | reverse complement strand
ACGTCCTCCGCGGGGAGCCCCGTGCGGTCCGGATCGCCGGCCAGGTTCACCTCCACGAGCACGTCGCACGGCCTGCCCAGGTGCCGGGCTTCGACCTCGAGCGCGTCGAGCAACCGCCGGCTGTCGAGCGAGTGCAGGAGGAACACGCTCCCGATCGTCCGCCGCACCTTGTTGCGCTGGAGGTGCCCCACCAGATGCCAGCGTGGCGGTGGCTCGACGCCCGCGAGCGCCTCCGCTTTCGCCCACAACGCCTGCGGCCGGCTCTCGGCAAGGTCTCGGCAGCCGGCGGCGACGAGCGCGGCAGTCAGCTCCGGCGACACGTATTTCGTCACCCCCACGAGCCGTACCGTGTCGGGCTGCCGGCCGGCGCGGCGACAGGCTTCGGCGATCCGCTCCCGCACGGCGGCGAGATTCTCGTGCAGCTGGGCGGCAGAGGATGCGTTCACGGGATCCCGGCCACGCCGCGGCGGCCGCCTACTCGATCTCGAGCGTCCGCGCCACCGTGCCGTCGCGCCGGATTCGACCGAGGAGAAACTCGCACGAGAGGTTGCAGCCGAGCACGGTGCGATTGCGGGGTTGATCGAGCGCCCTGTAGAGCAGCCACTGATCAAAGCCGACCTGCACGCGAAACCCTGCGGCCTGATGTCGCGGCAGGTTTTGCCGGGTGTCGGCAACGGTCAACTGTCGCCACGTCAGCGGCCTGCCGCTCCGCGTGGGATCGCAATCGAGCCACAGCGGCGCGTACAGGCGCCCGCCCTCCGATTCCTGCCGCAGCACGATCGAGCCGTGGGCAGCCTCGATGCGGCCGCCGGCCGGGGCCGCGATCCACTCGGGGAGAGCGAGCGGAAGTGCCGTCAACCGCATGGCTGTGTCATACACGCTGACGTCGCGCGTCTCCTCAGCCTGCTCCGCCTCGAGGCCGACGCCGAGCGTCACTCCGGATTCGATCCGCAGCGGAGAGCCGAATGGGGGAGCGGCCGCGGTGATCGCGTCGGCGAGCAGCACGACACCGTCTCGGACGAGCACCGCCACCTGCCGCTCCAGCCGCAGGCCTCCTCCCAGTGCCGCGGAGATTTCCAGAAACGTCGCCTTGCTGTCCGACTCGAAGCACGACAGCGTCCACGGGCCTTCCGCCTCAAGCGGACGATCCCCGAGCCACGCCCGCCACGACCATGGTCCATCGACGAGCAGCCGATCGGCTGTCGCGATCTCGAGCCGCGGCACCGCCTCGCGGTAGTCGACCAGAATCCGCAGGGCATCGCGTTTCCAGCCGGTGCGGATGATGGCCGTCGCCGAGTCGGCGGCATGGAGATCACGCGGGAGGAGGCGCTTCACGCGGCGGCGATCCATGGCGCGCGGCGGCCGGCACACAGCCGCCGTCGTGCGCCCGACGGCACCCTTGCCCGCCAGCGACGCCTCGAGAAGACGCTGCGAGAAGGACGCGGGCAGCCTGCCCGCTCCCGTGAGGATCCGTCCCTGGCCGCCCAGCAGCCGGAGGGCCGTTTCGGCTGCTCGCCGCCAGCGATCGGCCGTGGCGTCGTCCCACGGGGACGGTCCGCCCGTCGCCGTCGCCACCTCGTGCACCGCGGTCCATCGCTCCACTCGCTCCACCACTCCCGCCGAGCCCGCCGGGTCGCCGGCGATCGCCACCGCTCCGTCGTCCGACACCAGGCGGCCGATCTCCTCGGCGAGCGCGGCGGTGGCGGCCCGCTCCAGGCAGCGACAGGCCTCGATATCGCGAAACAGCCGTGCGAGCGCGATCACGAAACGAGCCGAGGAGGTGTCGCGCCCCTTCAGGCTGTCGTCCGCCTGCCGCGCGAATTTGACGAGCCGCTCGAGCAGCCCCCCGGCGGATCCATTCGCGCGTCGGGTGCGGGCCAGCCACGCCAGCCCCCAGGCCACCGCCTCGCACGCCAACCAGCGCTCGCGGGGCGTCGCGGCGCTTTCCGCTTCGTCGAGGCATTCGCCGAGCATGCCCTCGATGAAGGCGATGCCGCGCACTTCGCGCGACCCGCGGCCCACGAGTTTGGCGAGCCGCCGCAGGCGCCGGCGCGCGTCGAGCGATTCGCTGAGGTCTGCCAGGTCGCGAATCCGTCGGGCCGCCTCCTTCGCCTTGATCTGCACCGGCTGCTCGACCTTCTCACCTCGCCGCGATGCACGGCGCCGGGATGTGGAGGCCCTCGCTTCATCCGCCGACGGAAGCGCAACACCGCCCTTCGCGCCGGCTTCCGATTCCGCCGAGCCGCCATCCGTGGCCGCCGTCGCTCGACGTGTCTTGTCCTTCTTTGTGGCTGGCATCGAGGCATCCTGATCGGGGCATGGTGGACGAAAAGCAGTTGGCCGCTCGCCGGCGTGCACGCGCGGCGATATCGTAGCGGAGGTGATTCCCTTCATCCACGGCCTCATTCCCATGCACCGTTTCCGCTTGCCCCTCTTTCTGCTCTCGTGTGTCGTGGCGATTCCGTGGGCCGCGCTCGGCCGCGGCGCCCGGGCGGCCGAGCCCCACCCCGATCTCAAGCGGCTCTCGCCGCACGAGGAGGTGTGGATCGATCCCGCCCGTAAGGAAGTGATCGTCGGCGGCCGGATCGCGATCGACCGCGGGCCGATCGAGTTTCTTGCCTGTCCCGAGGGCACGAAGGAGCACGAGTCGATCGTCGCCACGAGGGCCTCGGCCCGCCTCGTGCATGCCGCCCTGCTGGCGATCGGGCTCGAGCCTGGCAGCCCCGTGTCGTTCGACCCTGAATACATCGCCGCCACCGGGCCGCGGGTGCTCGTCCGCGTCCGCTGGAAGAAAGCCGACGGTCGCGCCGAAACAGTCGACGTGCGGTCGTGGGTGCGCAACGTGCAGACGGGCGAGCCGCTCGACGCCGACTGGGTGTTCGCCGGCAGCAGCTTCTGGACCGACCCAGCCGATGGCAAGGAGTATTACCAAGCCGATGGCGGCGACCTGATCTGCGTCTCGAACTTCCCCACGGCCACGCTCGACCTGCCCGTGGAGAGCTCGCAGTCGAACGAGGCGCTGTTGTTCGAGGCCTTCGAGGGCCGCGCGCCGCCGCGCGGCACCGCCGTCGAGCTCATCCTCTCGGGCCGCTGATCCGGCAGTGAGCCATGATCTCGGCGGCCGTCGCCACGTAGCCGGTGTAGAACGGCCCAAACTCGGCGTAGCGGGCGCTCGCCTCGTCGA
>CAZDTC010000326.1:0-3197 GCA_964508125.1 uncultured Candidatus Kuenenia sp. | reverse complement strand
CGTAAAGGCGGGGGTCGACGAAGGGTCCTTTTTTTGCGCTGCGTCCCATGTGTTGATGACCGTTGAGTGTGGGTGACAGGCCGCAGCCTGTCTTACGTGCGTGGATTACCTGAGTTTCAACTGGCCGTAGCGGCGACTTTTGCGGCGGCGGAGGATCGCGGCGCCCGAGGGCTTGCGCGGCTTGCGGGTGCCGCCGCCCTTGGCGCTCTTGCCCGTGGGGCTGACGGGGTGGCGGCCACCCTTCGTGCGGCCTTCACCGCCACCGTGCGGATGATCGATCGGATTCATGGCCGTGCCGCGGACGTGGGGCCGGATGCCCATCCACCGCTTGCGGCCAGCCTTGCCGAGCACCACGTTCATGTGCTCGGCGTTGCCGATGGCGCCGACCGTGGCCCGACAGGAGGCCGGCACACGGCGGATTTCACCGCTCGGCAGCGTGAGCTGGGCCCACTGCGATTCGCGGGCCACGAGCACGGCGGACGAGCCGGCCGAGCGGCAGAGGCGGCCGCCGCGGCCTTCCTGGAGCTCGATGTTGTGGATCTGCATCCCGAGCGGGATCGCCGACATAGGCAGGCAGTTGCCCACCTCGGGAGCCGCGTCGTTGCCGCTCATCACCGTCTTGCCCACGACAAGGCCCTCGGGGGCGAGAATGAACCGCTTCTCGCCGTCGGTGTAGTGGATGAGCGCCACGCGGCAGGTGCGGTTGGGGTCGTACTGGATCGAGTGCACCTTCCCGGGCACGCCGTCCTTGTTGCGGCGGAAGTCGATCAGCCGGTAGTGCTGGGCATGGCCGCCGCCGCGGTGGCGGGCGGTGATCTTGCCCTGGTTGTTGCGGCCGCCCGTCTTCCGCTTGCGGAACCGCAGGTGCTTGGGCACCTCGGCGCCGGGCGTCAGCTCGGCGAAATCAGACACGCTCGCGCCGCGGCGTCCGGGGCTGGTCGGGTTGTAGGTGCGAATTCCCATCTCGGTGATCCAGTGAGTGTGAGTCGGCGCGGTGCGCTCAGAACAGGTTGATCTTGTTGTCGGGCTTGAGGGTCACGATCGCGTTCTTCCACGGCTTGGCCGTCGTCCGTTTCATCCGGCTGCGGCGGGTCTTCCCCAGGCGGTTTTGCACGGCGATCTTCTCGACCTTGACGTTGAACATCTCCTCGACGGCCCGGCGCACATCGGCCTTCGTCGCCGCCGCCACCACCTCGAACGAATACGCGTTGTGCCGCGTGGCGCGGTGCATCCCCTTCTCCGTGAGCAGCGGCCGCACGATCACCTGGTGCGGGGCGAGATTGGGATTGAGCTTCGGGGCTGGAGGAACAGGAACGGCCATCGCTTACTTCCCCTTCTTCGTGCTCGAGGAGGCCCGGGCGGGCTTCGCCTTGGCCTTGGCCTTCGCCGCCGGCTCCGCCTTGCGCCGCGCGGCCGACCGCTTCGCGACCTTCTTCGCCGCGGCCGCCGGCTTGGCCCGCGACTTCGCCGTGGCCCGGAAGGCGTCGATCGCCGCCGTCGTCATCACGATCGCCCGCGGCCGCAGGATCGACCAGGCGTTCAAGTCGCCGACGGGAGCCACCGAAACGCCGTCGATGTTGCGGAAACTCTTCCAGAGGCTGTCGTCGTGCTTCTCGGGCGACACGAGCACGGTGTGCTCGCCAAGGCCGATGGCTCCGAGAAACTTCGCCGCCGCCGCCGTCTTCGGGGCCGAGAGCGGGAGTTTGTCGACGAGCTTCACCTCGTCGTCGGCGATCCGAGCCGCCAGGGCCATGCGCGTCGCCGTCTGGAGCGCCTTGCGGGGCATCCGCCAGCCGAAGTCGCGCGGCCGCTTGGCGAAGATGTGGCCGCCGCCACGCCGCGTGCCACTGCGCCGGCCGCCGGCCCGGGCGTTGCCCGTGCCTTTCTGGCGGTAGAGCTTTTTCGTGGAGCCGGCCACCTCACCGCGGGTCTTGGTGCGCATCGTGCCCTGGCGCTCATTCGCCTGGTACATGATCACAGCATCGTGCAGCAACTGCTTGCTGACCGAGGGAGCCAGTTCGGCCGGATCGATGTCGTAGGACCCGACCTTCTTTCCGGAGATGTCGTAAACGGCAAGATTCACTTCGCACCCGCCTTCTTCTTGCCGGCCGGAGCCGCGGGGCCGCCGACCTTCTTGATCTTGTTGGTCTGCTTCACGACCACGAACGAGCCGTTGGGCCCCGGGATCGCGCCCCGCACGAGCAACAGGTTGTGGTCTTTGTCGATCCGCACGAGCCGCAAATTGCGCATCGTCGACCGCTCGTTGCCGAAGCGGCCGGCCATCCGCTTGCCCTTGAAGACACGGGCCGGCGAGGTGTTCATGCTCGTGCCGCCCTGATGGCGATGCACCTTCTTCACGCCGTGGCTGGCCCGCTGGCCCTTGAAGCCGTGCCGCTTCATCACGCCCGCCGTGCCGCGGCCCTTCGTCGTGCCCACGACGTCGACCGCCGGCACGCCCTCGAAGACCTCGACGGTGAGCACCTGGCCCACCTCGACGCCTTCGTAGGACCCGCGAAACTCGCGCACAAACCGCTTCGGCTCGCAGCCGGCCTTCGCGGGAAGCGTCGCCCCGCCCTCGGCGAGCCGCTTGCCACGCTTGCTGTCGAGTTTGGCCACCTGGCCGCGGACGGACCTGCTCGCCAGCCGGCGCGGCTTGTCGAGGAAGCCGACTTGCACGGCCGAGTAGCCGTCGCGGTCGGGCGTGCGCACCGTGAGAATCGGGCACGGGCCGGCCTCGATCACGGTGACCGGCACGATCGTGCCGTCGGCGTCGAACACCTGCGTCATTCCGACCTTGCGGCCGAGGAGGCTCTTGCGCCCGGTTTTTTCGGGCGCGGCAGTGGCGGCAGATTCAGCCATGTTCATTTCGCCGGCGAAGCGACCGAACCGCCGGGCTCTTGCCCGCCGTCGATCGCGTCGCGATCACGCTCGAAGCCGTCGGCTGCGGGAGCATCTGGGGACCAGGACTCCCGCCTTTCGGCAGGACGGCCCCAAACCTTACCCGCAACGCCTTCCAAGCATGCCTTGTCGTGCGCTCCTGATTTCGTTCCTGGTTGTTCTCGCCGCGCGGCTCCGTTACCGCGACGACGCCTTGATCTTGATGTCGACGCCGGCCGGCAGACTGAGTTTGTTGAGAGCCTCGATCGTCTTGGCGGTCGCCTGGACAATGTCGATCACGCGCTTGTGCGTGCGAATCT
>CAZDTC010000325.1:0-3209 GCA_964508125.1 uncultured Candidatus Kuenenia sp. | reverse complement strand
GACGGCAACGGTAACGCCGTGCCGGTGTGGAAGACGTTTTGGAGCCTCTTCGGCGCGAGCAACCAGCTCCTCGCGGCGCTCACGCTCCTCGGCGTCACGGTCTGGCTGTGGCGGACGCGGCGGGCCGCCTGGGTGTGGCTCGTGACGGGCGTGCCGACCGTGTTCATGTATACGATGAGCACGTGGGCCCTGGCCTCGATGACGCTGCCGAAGTTTCGCTCCGCCGCCGGCTTCGCCCTGCCGGCCGATCCGGTGCCGTGGGCGGGCCTCGTGCTCCTCGTGCTCGCGGCCGTGATGCTCGTCGAGGCCATCCGCGTGATCGCACTGCCACAGGGCCCCGGCGGGCCGGGCCGGATCGGGCGCCTCCCGGAGCCGCGTGGATGGGCCGCCGCCAAGACCGCATGAGCCGGAGCAAGGCCACGCTCCCGCAGAAGACCTGCGTGGCCTGCGGCAGGCCGTTTGCATGGCGCAAGAAATGGGAACGGTGCTGGGATCAGGTGCGCTACTGCAGCGATCGTTGCCGGACGCGGGGCATGCCCGTGTCATGAAACCGCTCACCCGTGCTCAAGTGCGCGAGATCGATCGTCGCTCGATCGAGGATTTCGGCCTGCCCGGGATCGTGCTCATGGAGAACGCGGGCCGTAATGCGGCGCTGCTGCTCCATGAGCGGGAGCCGGCGGCCCGCGTGGCGATCGTCTGCGGCAAGGGAAACAATGGCGGCGATGGGTTCGTGATCGCGCGGCATCTCGTGAACCTTGGGCACGACGTGCGGTTGCTGCTCGCCTGCGATCCGGCTGAGTATCGCGGCGATGCGGCGGTGAATTGGGGCGTGGTGGATAAGATGGGATTGCCTGTGGTGAGGTTGGTTGACGCGCCGCGCATGGAGTGGGAGCGGTGTTTGGCCGGAGCCGACTGGATCGTCGATGCGCTGCTCGGCACCGGAGCGACGGGCGTCCCCCGCGGGGCGATTGCCACGGCGATCGAGGCGGTGAACGCGGTGGCGGCGAGGGAACACGCATCTGTGTTCGCCGTCGATCTGCCCTCAGGGCTGGACTGCGACACTGGCGAAACTCCAGGGGCCTGCGTCCGGGCGACCCTCACGGCCACGTTCGTGGCGCCGAAGGTGGGATTTGGTCGTCCCGGTGCGGCCGAGTGGCTCGGGGACCTGCGGGTCCTCGATATCGGCGCGCCATCGCAGCCCTAGCGCCGGCTGAGTTGGTGGTCGAGGAACGTCCAGCCGAGCGCGTCCATGAACGCCCGCTGCTTGTTGTCGGCCGCGCCGCCGTGGCCGCCTTCGATGTTCTCGTAGTACAGCACGTCCTTGCCCTGCTCCCTGAGCAGCGCCGTCATCTTCCGGGCGTGGCCCGGGTGCACGCGGTCGTCGCGGGTACTCGTCGTAATCAGGATCGGCGGATATGCCTGCGCTTTTTCGACCTTGTGGTATGGGGAGAACCCGCGGATGAACGCCCATTCCTCGGGCTTGTCGGGGTCGCCGTATTCGCCCATCCAGCTCGCGCCAGCGAGCAGCTTGTTGAACCGCCGCATGTCGAGGAGCGGCACCTGGCAGACGACGGCGCCGAAGAGGTCGGGCCGGCGGGCATACATGTTGCCCACGAGCAGCCCACCGTTGCTGCCTCCCATGATGCCGAGGTGCCGGGGCAATGTGACCTTCCTGCGCACGAGGTCTTCGGCCACGGCGGCGAAGTCTTCATAGGCCCGCGGCCGCTTCTCCTTGAGCGCCGCCTGGTGCCACCGCGGGCCGAATTCGCCGCCGCCGCGGATGTTGGCGATCGCATACACGTAGCCCTTCTCGAGCCAGGCGGCGCCGGACGTGGCGTTGTATCCCGGCACGAGCGGAATCTCGAATCCGCCGTAGCCATAGAGGAGCGTGGGCGAGGAGCCGTCGAGGGGAAGGTCGGCGGGCCCGATCTGGAAATACGGAATCCGCGTGCCGTCCTCCGACACCGCCTCGTGCTGCTCGACCTTCAATCCATGGGCGTCGAAGAATGCCGGCGTGTGCTTGAGGCGCTCCGGGACCGCGGCCGGATTCGAGGCGGAGCCGAGCGACAGCGTCGAGGGCTCGAGCGGGCTCGACGTGACGAGCCAGCAGTCGTCCGAGTCCATCTCGTCCACGGGCGTCGCGGAAGCAGTGCCAAACTCAGGCACGCCAGCCAGCGGCGTCCGATGCCACGTGCGGTCGACAAACGTGAGAGCATCCACGCGGCTGCGGACATTTTCGAGGGTGGTGACGACGATGTGATGCCGGGTGCCGGCCCAGGCCGCGAGCGACGTGCGGTCGGTCGGCTCGAAGAGCATGTGCAGTTCGCGTTTGCCGGCCAGAAACCCCTCGAAGTCGGCCGCCAGCAGACTGCCCGCCTTGTACGTCTTCCCACCGAGCTCCCAGTCGCTCCGCAGTTCGATGAGCAGCCACTCGCGGTGCACGGAGGCACTGGCATCGTCGGGCTTCGCGATCTTCACGAGGTGGCCGTCGCGCCGCAGGAAGAGTTCATTCGTCCAAAACGTGATCTGCCGGTAGACGAAGTCGCGCTCGAATCCGGGTGTGAGGTCGCGGTACGCACCAACGCCCATGTCGTCGGCCTTGCCCTCGAACACAGGCTCCGCTTCGGCGAGCGGTGTGCCCCGCTGCCACTCGCGCACCGTCCGGGGGTAGCCCGACGTGGTGAGCGACCCCGGGCCGAAATCGGTGGCCACGAACAGGCTCTCGCGGTCGCGCCAGGCCACCCGGGTTTTGGCCTCTGGCATCGCGAAGCCGCCGGCGACGAACGCCTTCGTCTGGAGATCGAACTCACGAACGACGTCGGCATCGGCCCCGCCGCGGGACAGCGACACGAGGCACAGCCGACCCTCGGGCTCGAGTACCGTCGCCCCGTGCCATACCCAGTTCTCCCGCTCACCCGCGGCGAGGGCGTCGAGATCGAGCACGGTCTCCCATGCCGGTTCGGGCTTCTTGTACTCCTCGAGCGTCGTCCGCCTCCAAACCCCCTTCGGATTCGTCGCATCGCGCCAGAAGTTGTAGAGCCGGTCGCCGATCTTCGACACCATCGGAATCCGATCCTTCGAGTCGAGGATCGCGAGCAGCCGCGCCTCGAGCGTCTTGAATCCATCCGACGCGGCGAGCGCCTGCACGCTCTCCGCATTCCGCTCACGCACCCAGGCAAGCTGTTTGTCCCCCATGACATCTTCGAGCC
>CAZDTC010000324.1:0-3224 GCA_964508125.1 uncultured Candidatus Kuenenia sp. | reverse complement strand
GAGGAAGCCGCTCCGCTTCGGCATCATCATGTCGAGCACGACGAGATCGGGATTCTCCTGCTCGGCGAGGACGATCCCCTGGTTTCCGTCGCGAGCCACGAGAATCTCGTAGCCCTTCGATTCGAGCACCGTCTTCATCGACTCGACAATCTCGATGTCGTCGTCGACGAGCAGCACCCGCTTCCCGCCCGCGTTTGTCGCGGTCGAGGCCGCCCGTGGCTGCAGGCCGCCTGACGACTCGACGCCAGGTGCCGACTCGTCGGCGGGCTTGGCGGCTTTCTTGGTGCGTTTCTGAGCGGGCATGCGCAAATCCGTGGGCAGGGCTGGAGGCGTGTCGTCTGGGGCCTGTCTCATCCCAGCGCACCTCACTCCAAGAATATCAAGAATGTTCGCCGCATGCCAAACCGCCGCGAAATGGCACGCTCACGCCATGCTCATCAATCATCGGTGCGCGGATCGGCGGCGGATGCGCCGTCGGCAAGAAACCAGCCTGCTCCGACGAGGCCAATCGCGGCGCCGAAGCAGATATCGCTTGGAAAATGCGCCGACGTCGCCACCCGTTGCAGGGCTGCGCCCGTGGCAAAGACGAGAAACAGCCAGCGGCCGCGCGGGTATCTCCAGGCGAGCGCCGCGCACAAGCCAAAGGCCACCGCCGCGTGCCCCGACGGAAAACTGTGGGCATCGGCATGCCGCCCCGTGCCAGGAACGAGCCCGAACGTCGTCAGCGCGGAGGCATGCGACACCAGATCGATGGCCCGCGGTCGGGCGCGGCTGACGCAGAGCTTGATGAGATCGACGACAAGTCCGCCGCAGGCCGTGGCCCCGATCATGCGGGCCATGCGCTCCTGCGCGATCGTGGGCTGAAAGGTTGGCCAGCGAATTGCCGGCCAGCGAACCGCGGGAAAGGCGAGACCCGGATCGAGCACGAGCGCCGTGACGAGCAGGGCGGCAGCACCCATCGAGTGGGCGAAGACCTCGCAGAAGTTGAGGAACCGCAGCAGTTCCTTCGGCACACCGCCCGACTTGCACCATGCCGCCACCGGGAGATCGATCGCGAAGGCTGCGACGCCAACAAACGCGAGCACGACGGCTGCCGCCACGAGCGCGCGGGGCGCCCAGCCCGCCGCCGGCACCTGGCGGTCGGGAACGGCGTTGGGAGAGGGGCGGAGCGGGGCCGTCATGCCCGGATGGTCGCACAGCCCGGCCGCGACGGTCGAGGGGGATTTTTTGCATCACGTCCACAGGCTGCGGTCGAGAAGACGGTAGTTGATCGCCTCGCTCACGTGGGCGCACCCGATCCGCTCGGCCGCGTCGAGGTCGGCGATCGTGCGGGCCACGCGAAGCACCTTGTCGTGGGCCCGGGCCGACAGGCCGAGGTCGGCGACGGCGCCGCGGAGCAGGTCGATGGCGGCCGGTTCGAGCGGACAGAACTCCCGGATCTGTTTGCTCGTCATCCGGGCGTTCGACCGGGTGGCGAGGTCGGCGAACCGGCGTGCCTGATGCTCGCGGGCGGCAAGCACAGCCTCGCGCATCTGGCCGCTCGACGTGCCGGCCCGCGAGGCCGAGAGTTCACGAAACGGCACCGCCGGCACTTCGAGATGGATGTCGATCCGGTCGAGGAGCGGCCCCGATACCTTGCCCATGTATTTTTCCACGTGTGGCGGCGTGCACTGGCACTGCCGCCGCGGATCACCCCGATAGCCGCAGGGGCAGGGATTGAATGCGGCCACGAGCATGAAGTCGGCGGGGAACCGGGTCGTCGTGCGGGCGCGGCTGATCGTCACGGTGCCGTCTTCGAGCGGCTGGCGGAGCACCTCGAGCGTGCGCCTATTGAACTCCGGCAATTCGTCGAGGAACAACAGGCCGTTGTGGGCGAGGCTGATCTCGCCGGGCATCGGGATCGATCGGCCGCCCACGAGGCCGGCCTCGGAGATCGTGTGATGCGGAGCGCGGAATGGCCGCGTGGCGAGGAGTGGCTGGCCGGCCGACACGAGGCCCAGCGCACTGTAGATCCGGGTCGTCTCGATCGACTCGGCGGTGGTCAGCGGCGGCAGGATCGTGGGGATGCGCTTGGCGAGCATCGTCTTGCCACCACCGGGCGGGCCGAGCATGGCGACGTTGTGGCCGCCCGCGGCCGCGACGCAGATCGCCCGCTTGGCCGCCTCCTGCCCGCGCACGTCGGCGAAGTCGATGTCGTAGTGGGCATACCGGTCGAACCACTCGGCCACCCGCGGTGGCGTCGGCGCGATGTGAAGGTCGCCGGAGAAGAACCCCACGGCTTCGCTGAGCGTCGACACGGGAATGATCTCCACGTCCTCGACGACGGCCGCCTCGGTGGCGCTGGCCGCGGGCACCACGACGCCGCGCAGATTTTTTTGGCGTGCAGCGGCGATCGCCATCGACAGTGCCCCACGGGCCGGGCGCGTGAAGCCCTCGAGCGACAGTTCGCCGACCACGGCGTAGTCGTTGAATCGCTCCGACGAAAACTGCCCGCTGCCAGCCAGGATCCCGAGCGTGATCGGGAGATCGAACGTGGCCGCCTGCTTGGGCATCTCGGCCGGGGCGAGGTTGACCACGATCTTGTCGTTCGGCCGCCGGAAACCGGAATTGACCATCGCGCGGGCCACGCGATGAGTGCTCTCGCGGACGGCCGTGTCGGGCAGGCCGACGAGCACCGTGGAGGGGAGGGCGCCCGCGGACACGTCGACCTCCACGTCGACGGGCACGGCGTCGATGCCGAAGAGTGAAAACGTCTGCAGATGGGCGAGCATTGGGAATCCTTTCTCGAATGGTCTGGCAGGCGTCTCGCGGCGGATGTCGCCGGCGAAGCCCGTGTGATTCGAGAAGTGTACAGATGAACACTCTTTCATGCAAGCTGGCGTTTCGGCCTAGTCTGGGGGCCGGACCACGGCCGCGCAGGTGGCGGCCCGGCTCGAGCCGCTGCGTTGCCGGCTGGCCGAGACGGGCATCCACCACGAAGGGCGGCTGCTCGAGCCGGTGACCGCGTCGATCGGGATGGCGGAGTGCTCCGGTGCTGCCGCCCATGCCGTCGCAGTGATCGACTCTGCCAATCAGGCGATGTATCGGGCGAAGCGGAGCGGCGGCAACCGGATCCGCGTGGCCGATCATGGCTCGGCCTAACGGAAAGGCTCGCAGGGCGGGGGGGCCGCGTGGGGCAAGCGTCCCGCTTGCCGAGAGTTGGGGCCGCATTGGCAACCGGGACG
>CAZDTC010000323.1:0-3228 GCA_964508125.1 uncultured Candidatus Kuenenia sp. | reverse complement strand
TGGCCATCAGCCCGGGCCGCGCCGTATTGGCGCTCGGGCTCGAGACGTCGCCGTGAAAGCCGCGAAAGATGTTGTAGGGCCGGATGTCGGCGATCGCGACCACGTTGAGATAGTCGGGATTGTGGGCGCCGATGAGCACGCTCCCCTCGTCACCGGTGCCGACGACGCCCACGCGCAGCGGGCTGCCCACGCTCTTGCCGTAGCCGAAATAGATCGAGCCGAGCCCGGCGCCGCTGGCGATGCCCGCCGCGACCGTGCCGGTGAGGAAGTCACGCCGCGTGACGCCTACGGCATCGTCGAAGTTTTCCTTGCCGACCCACTTCTGCGCTTCGCTCAGATTCATGTCCGTGCTCCGTGACGTTTGTCAGGCTCGAGTCGCGTTCGATCCGCCGCCGCAGCCCGCGAGCGGACATCCGAATTTCGAGAACCAGTTTTTCAAAAAGTAGTCGAGGCCGCTCCAGCCGCCGACGGGAAGGGCGGCGATCGCGAGAAGCGCCGCCAACTCGACCCACTGGTCGTACGTGGCCTGCGCTCCCGGCACCCAGAACGGCTGCGAGGCGATCACGCTGGCGAGAAAGCAGGCTCCGCCCATGGCGTTGAACTTCACGAGCAGGCCGAGCACGAGGCAGGCGCCGATCGTCGCGAGCGACCAGCTCACGAACCGGTCGGCCTTCCAGAGGGCCGACGGCGGCATGGCGTCGGCGGCCCGGCGCCGCTCGGCGGCCGAGAGCTGCTCGTCCCAGCCCGCGACGAGCTTCGTGCCGATCGCGGCGGCATCCCTCATCCAGCCGGCCGCCTGGCCGGCGAGTTCCTTCTGCTTCTTGGCGACGCGCTCGCGGGCGAACGGCACGTCGCGGGCGGCCGGCGCCTTCCGCATGTCGGCAAACCGTGCGATCTCCAGCCGATAGGCCGCGAGATCGTCGCCGATCCCGGCCAGATAGGCATCGAGTTCGGAGCCGGCCGCCTCGAGGAGTTTCTCGGCCTCGGCCGCGCGGGCGGCGTCGAGTGGCACGGCCCGCCGCCGTTCGGCGAGCAGTTTCTTCCAACCGGCGACGACAGACTCCTTCCAAGCGGCTGCTGCTGCGGCAGTGTCGCCCGAGCCAGCCGCCCCGAGCGTGGCCGACCACGCGCCTGTTTCCGGCAGGCTCTGCCGATACCAGTCGGCCAGCGGCCCCACGGCCGCCTTGCGAAAGCCGGCGCTCGACCAATCGGGATCCCTGAGGTGGCTCAGGCCTTCCAGAAAGAAATGGAGGCCGACGACGATCCGCAGGAACGCGAGGGCGGCCACGGCGAGGAGGGTCGGACGCATCAAGCCACCACGACTACATATGTCGAAACATGCGGAAACACGGTTACCGTCAGCCCGCAGCCTCGTGGGCCGCCGCCGAATTGCCGCCAAGTCTATTCTACGGGTCCCGGTTCGCCAGAGGTCGCCCGACCCCTGCACACAAGACCCCGCAACTTGCCAATCCGCGGCCCGCGTGCCACAACCCGGTCTCACCCGATCCTTGTCCGCTGATTCTTCCGCCGCCCCGACGCTCCATTCATGAGTCATCGCCCCCGCATCGTCCTCTGCTACCCCGTGGAACCCCGCCACGTGGTCCAGATCCAGGCGTGCGCTCCCGAGGCCACGGTCGTCGACGCGGGGCAGGAGCGCGTGGCGGTGGAACTGCCCTCGGCCGACATCTTCTGCGGCCACCCAAAAGTGCCCGTGCCCTGGGACGACGTCGTCGCGGCGGGCAGGCTGCACTGGATCCAGTCGTCGGCCGCAGGGCTTGATCACTGCCTCGTGCCGAGCGTCGTCGCCTCCCCGATCATCGTCACGAGTGCCTCGGGCGTGCTGGCCGACCAGGTGGCGGAACACACGCTCGCCCTCCTCACGGCCTGCACACGCCGCATCCCGCTGTTTCTCGACCAGCAGGCCCGGCGCGAGTTCGTGCGCCGCCCCACCCGGGATCTGACGGGTGCGACCGTCGTGATCGTGGGCCTCGGCGGAAACGGCCGGCGGCTCGTGGAAGTGCTCGAGCCGTTTCGCGTGCGCATCCTGGCCACCGATTACTTTCCGGTGCGGAAGCCGGCGGCGGTCGAGTTTCTCGGTGCCCCGGACACGCTGCCCGACCTGCTGCCACAAGCCGACATCCTCATCCTCGCCGCTCCGCTCACCGCGCAGACCCGCGGCATGATCGACGCGGCGGCCATCGCGCGGCTCAAGCCTCACGCAATCCTCATCAATGTCGCCCGCGGCCCGCTGATCGTGGAAGATGCGCTGGTCGATGCGCTCGAGTGCGGCCATCTCGATTCGGCGGGCCTCGATGTCACGCCCGAGGAGCCACCAGCACCGTCGAGCCGGCTCTGGACCGCGCCGCGGCTCGTGGTCACGCCGCACGTGGGCGGGCAGGCGGCCCGCCGAATCGATGCAATGACCGATTTTTTCTGCGATAATCTGCGGAGATACCTGTCGGGGAGGCCGCTCATGAACCTCGTCGACAAGCGACTCGGCTTTCCCGAGCCGCCCGCGCACACCACCGCTCCGCACCCGTGAACGCCCCCAACTCGCACGATGACCGCGGCCACTCGATGACGACGACGCTCTTCAAGGAGGGTCGGCCGACGATCTCCGTGTCGGGCGAGGTGGGGAGCCGCTGCCCGGAGGAACTGCTCGTCCGCTACGGGGAGATCGTGTCGGGCGGACGGCTCAACTGGACGGAATACCACAACCTCGGCCGCCGGCTCGGCGCGGGCGGGCAGGGGATCGTATTCCTCACGACGCGTCGTGGCTCCGACGGCTTCACGCTGCCGGTCGCGCTCAAGATCTTCTCGCCCGAGCGGTTCGAGACGGAGGCTCTCTACGACGAGGCGATGGAGCGGATCGCGAAGGTGTCGTCGCGGGTGGCCCAGATCCAGCACGACAACCTCCTCGACGTGCAGAATTTCGTCGAGCAGCGCCGGATCCGGATCATGGAGATGGAGTGGATCGACGGCTACGACCTCTCGCGGCTCCTCGCCCCGGAACTCCTCGACCGCACCCGCCAGAGCGTGAGCGACGACCGCTGGAAGTATCTCAACAACGTGATCGTGACGAGGGGCCCGCAGCAGTCGCGGCTCAAGCCGGGGGTGGCGATCGCGATCGTGCGGGAGTGCCTCGCCGCGCTCGCCGCCCTCCATCGCGATGGCGTCGTGCACGGCGACATCAAAACCTCGAACATCATGGTGAAGCGCACGGGCAAC
>CAZDTC010000322.1:0-3228 GCA_964508125.1 uncultured Candidatus Kuenenia sp. | reverse complement strand
CGGCTTTGGCCGCTCGGTGTTCGGGCGTGGCCGAGCGATGGGCGTAGATGAGCAGATTCGTGTCGAGCGCGATCATCGCTGCTGCCGCAGCCAGTCGTGCATCGCGGCCCGATCAGCCACGTCCACCCCGGGCGGCAGGCCGCCGGCAACGGTCACCCAACGGATGGTCCGGGGCTTCGCCCCGCGGCGGCTCGCCGATCGCCCCAACTCCGCCCGCAGGCCCCGCTCGATGAGGGCCCGCAGCGGCTGGCGGAGTTCCGCGGCCCGCTTTTTGGCGGCGATGAACAGGTCGTCCGGCAAGTCGACGGTCGTCTTCATACGGGAAAGCATATTCCCGCATTTATGTATTTTCAAGGAATGGGCGGGAGCTGGCAGGGATGTTTTCCCTCACCGCCGCCACAGCAGTTGCAGCGAGAGGCCGAGGCCGGGGTCGAACGCGACGACGTCGGTGCGGCCCGAGAGGAAGTTCGTGCCTTGGAAGAGCTGGCGGTCGAAGATATACGACGCCGTGGCCTCGAGCGCAAACCCGCGGCCGAGCGTGCGCTCGAGCCCCACGGCCGCCCGCTGGTCGAACACGTAGAACCGCTGGTCGTCTTGCTGGCGGTCGGCGAGAAAATAGATCTCCGTGTCGCTGCGGTAGAACGCGATCAGCGAGAGGCCGTCGGCGAGCCGGCGCCGGGCCGTGGCATTGAAGTTCACGAGCGGAAAGTAGTTGGCCGTAAACGTCCAGTCGTCGGTGGGCCGCCATTCGACGGCCGGCGGCACGCCGAGCTTGGCTTCGAGGCGGTCGTTCGGCCGCCACACGTAGGCGATGCCGGGGAGCGGATAGGGGAGCTGCGACGTGGGCGAATAGAAGATGCTATAGCTCCATTCGTCATTGCCACGGGCCGCGGGACGGTTGTAGAAGGCGACGGTCATGAGCGTGAGGTCGCGGCCGGCGGCGTAGGGCCGGTCGCTCGCGGAGCCAAACAGAAAATTGCCGCCGATCGAGCCGCCGTCGTCCAGCGGCCGCACATGCATGAAGCCCGTCTCCACGAGCCAGAGCTGGCTGGGCACGCGCAGCCCCGAGTCGGGGAGCACGGCGTCGGTGACGAGCTCGAGCCGGCCAAACTTTCCGATCACGAGCCACAGCGGCTGCCCCTCGGCCGGCACGCCGATCGGCGTGGCCACCCTGGCAAACTCGGAGTTGATGGCGAGCGTGGCATCCTGCCCGCCGACATTCACGGCCGGCGCCCAAAACGCCCCGAGCGACACGGGCGCCGAAGACCCAAACGGCGGGCCACCGCGGCGGCGCGGGGCGGCAGCATCGGGATCGGCGTCGGAGATGGGCTCGTTGGCGAACGTGTCTTCTTCGAGGTTGAAGTCGATGGGGGGAAGCAAGGCGACTCGCTCGTCGTCCCTGACGGGCGGCGGCTCACGCGCGTCCGGCGCCGGCGGACCCGCCTGCGCAGCCGAAGCAGCCGCGATCAGCACGGCCCCAATCAGCCCCGCCGCCTGCGCTACGCGCAAAAAGCCCGGAGCGGAAGCGACGGAGCCAGCGCAGCGGCCGCCATGGCTCCTCGACAACGCTCTTCCGGATCGCTGGGGCACGGGGCCGGCTCCTGGTCCCGCGGCGGGGCGGGAGGTTGTACCGGGCAGTCAGATCAGGAGTAACCGCAAAAGCTGGGGGAGAATGGAGCCGACTGCTACCGTCGCCTTTTTCGCGCCTTCACGCGTCCTTTCCGCCGGAATCTCTGGCATCATTTTCCGTGGTAATCTTGAGTTCCCGGGGAAATTGGCGGCCCTGCCATCGGATTCCCGGCGGGAGGAACCAACCTTCATGGATGTCGTGATTCTCTGCGGCGGGCAAGGTGCCCGCATGCGCGAGGAGACGGAATACCGCCCCAAGCCAATGGTGGAGGTGGGTGGTCGGCCGCTCCTCTGGCACATCATGCGGCTCTTCGGCCACCACGGCCTCAATCGCTTTGTGCTCTGCCTTGGCTACAAGGGGAGCATGATCAAAGACTACTTCCTCAACTACGAGGCGATGACGCAGGACTGTACCGTCGCCGTCGGCGGCCGGCGGCAGGTGTGGTACCACGGCACCAGCGAGCCCTTCGACTTCGAGGTGACGCTCGCCGACACGGGCGTCGACACGCTGACCGGCGGCCGCGTGAAGCGGATCGAGCAGCACGTGAAGGGCGATACCTTCATCACTACTTACGGCGACGGCCTCTCGGACGTCGACGTCAAGAAACTTCTGACCTTCCACGAGAGCCACGGCAAACTCGCCACCGTCACGACGGTGCAGCCCGTGTCACGGTTCGGGATTACGCAGATCGACAGCAAGTCGCACGTCACAAGTTTTTCCGAGAAGCCAAAGGTCGAAGGCTGGGTCAACGCTGGATTCTTCGTGTTCAGCAGGAAGATCTTTGACTATCTAGCCGGTGGCGACCTGCAGATGCTCGAGACCGAACCGCTCGAACGCCTTGCCGCTGAGGGTCAGCTCATGGCCTACAAGCACGATGGCTTTTTCTTTCCGGTCGACACCTACCGCGACTACCTCTACGTCAACGATCTCTGGAAAGACGGCGAAGCCGCCTGGAAGGTGTGGTGATGGAGATAGGAGCGGGCCTGCGTGGCAAGCGGGTGTTCGTCACTGGACACACGGGCTTCAAGGGCTCGTGGCTGGTGATGCTCCTGCATCGCGCCGGGGCCCACGTCACGGGCTATTCACTTGCGCCTCCCACAAACCCCTCGCTCTTCGAGGCGGCCAGGCTTCGCGAACTCGTTTCCGATCACCACGAGGCCGATATTCGCGACGCCTCCCGGCTGGCCTCCGCCGTCGCCGCCGCGCAGCCCGACGTGGTCATGCACCTTGCGGCACAGCCGCTTGTTCGGCTTTCACACCGCAAGCCACTCGATACGTTTTCAACGAACGTTGTCGGCACAGCATCGGTGCTCGATGCGGTGCGGGCCCTTGAAAAGCCCTGTGCCGTGATCGTGGTTACAAGCGATAAGTGCTACGAGCCGCACGATGATGGCCGGCCTCACGACGAAGCCGATTCCATGGGCGGCCGCGACCCGTACAGCGCGAGCAAAGGGGCCGCCGAGCTCGTGACCGCCGCCTACCGCCGCAGCTATTTTGCTCCTGAGCGGCTGGCCGAGCACGGCGTGCAACTCGCCACTGTCCGGGCAGGCAACGTGATCGGCGGCGGCGACTGGGCCGAGGATCGGATCGTGACCGAC
>CAZDTC010000321.1:0-3241 GCA_964508125.1 uncultured Candidatus Kuenenia sp. | reverse complement strand
CGTCCGTCAGCGCCTCGGGATTGGGCAGGAAGAGCACGGCGCATTCGGCGGGGCAGTCGTGCTGCAACTGCTCGTCGGTGATCAGGCCCACGGGCAGGTGGTCGCGAAACAGCGCCCGGTAGGCGCCGATCGTGCGGGCCGTGGACTTCGTCCAGATCTGCGCCGGGGCCCGGGGGCCGGTGTTGTGCCGCCGCCGGCCGCGCTCGGAGAAGTGCACGCAGGCCCAGCGGAGCGGCTGCGTGCCGGCGAAGGCGGGGGAGACGCGGTCGCACAGTTCGAAGGCCGGCGCGAGCGTGGCGTCGGGGATCTTCGTCTCGTTCATGTCGATGTTGGCGATGCAGCCGTGGGTGAGGATGCCCGCCGTGGCAAACCGGCACTCGTCGGCGTCCCGCATGCCCGGCAGCCAGACGTGGGCGGGCCGTCCCTCGGCGCCGTCGCGGCACAGGCTCCAGCCGATGGCCATGCGGATGTCGCGTTCGGGTTTCTCGATGTTGGGATAGCGGGCGAGGATCCGGTCGTGCCCGTAGGGATGGCCGTATTCCGTCTTGTTCGAGTCCATCAGCGGAAACAGCCGCGTGGACATGTGCGTGTAGAGCAGGCTGGCGTAGCCGCTGCTGCTGACGACCATCACGCAGTCGGGGTTGCGGGCGTGGACGGCCGCCCGCCACTCCCGGAAGGCGTTTTCGATGACGGCGTTGTTGAACTCGGTGAACGCGGGCCGCGCCGGATCCGCGGGGCTCGAGGTCGCCGGCGGCTCGCGGCCGGTCGTCTCGCGAAAGTCGCGGCGGCAGGCCGCGCACCAGCAGCCGCGCGGCATGTGGACGTAGTCGAAATAGATGCCGTCGACGCCCATGTCGACCAGCTCCACGAGCCGCTCGCGCACCAGGTCGCGGTAGGGCGTGTTCAAGCAGAGGTGATCGCCGCGGCCGCCCTTGATGGGTTTGCCCTCGGCGTCGCGACAGAGCCAGTCGGGATGCTCTTCGCCGAGGGCCTTCTCGCTCGTCTCCCAGTAGTAGCCGATCATCCGGCTCTTGGCTTGGTGTGCATCGGCGATCATCTCCGCCGCGAAGTTGCGGTTCACAGCCAGCGGGTTCGGCCTGCCCACGAGCGTGGGCCACATCGGGCTCTCGGGCCCCGACTTCACGTGGCGGGTGTAGACCTTCGCGCCCACGGAGGCGAAGGCCTTGCCCACGCGCTGTTCGAGATACTTCTGCTTGCCGAAGCCGAGGCGGGTGTGGAGGTGGCCGCGCCGGCTCTCGAACCACTCGGGCAGCCGGTAGGCGGAACCACCAGCCGCACTCGAATCGTTCTCCGCGGGTGCCGGCGGCGGCTGGAGACGGCGGGCCCGCAGGCCGGGCGAGTTGGGGGCGACGTCGGCGAACGGGGGGCGGTCGAAGGTTTCGCCAGCGCCCGTGACGCGGGGATCGCCGGCGGCGGTGAGGACGTCGATCAGCCGCTTGGCCATCTCCGTCCGCACGGCGGCATGGGCCGGGTCGGCGGCGACGTTTCGCATCTGCTCGGGGTCGGTGCGCAGGTCGTAGAGTTCCTCGGCGGGCCGCTTGCCGAAGGCGTAATCGTAATGCCAGGCCCAGTCCTTCACGCCGAACTGGCCGACCAGCCAGGCCTTGGTCGGGCTGTGGTCCATGTCGGGGAAGGTCACGAACGTGTCGCTCTCCACGTCCGCGGTGGTGGGCAGATCGCTTCGCCCCGAGAAGGCGGGGCTTCCCAGCGGCCAGCGATCGGGGGCGAAGTTGCGGATATAGAGATAGTCGCGGGTGCGCAGGCCGCGGTGCGGGTAGGGCAGATTGCCCTCACGCGCGGTGTCGGCGTGGCGTTCCCGGCCGGTGACGACCCACGTGCGCGACTCGTCCACCTGGCCGGACGAGCCCGACCGCAGCACGCCGAGCACGCTCCGGCCGGTCATGACCGCAGGCGGGGTGACGCCGCCGGCCTCGAGGAACGTGGGCGCGAGATCCATCAGGTTGACGAAGTCATCCACCACTCGCCCGCCGGCGATGCCGGGGCCGCAGGCCACAAGCGCCACGGCCACGCCGTGGTCGTAGAGGTTGCACTTGCCGCCGGGCACGCCGGGCATCCCGTGGTCGCCGCTGGCGACGACCAGCGTGTTGTCAAGTTCTCCGGCCGCGCGCAATTCCTCGAGAATCACCCCCACGGCGGCGTCCCAGGCCTGGATCTCCCCCATGTAGTCGGCGAAGTCGGCGCGGACTTCGGGAACATCCGGCATGAAGCCTGGCAGATGGCCCTGGAGCGCGTCGGGATCGATGCCCCAGAGCGCCTGGCCCGAGCCCTTCTCCCACGTGCGGTGCGTGACCGTCGGCCCACACCAGTAGCAGAAGGGCTGGCCCGGCTTGCGGGCGGCCAGGAACGCCCGCACGTTGCCCCGCACCTCGTCGTAGAGTTTTTGCTTGGCCGCCTCCGCCGTCATCCCCTCGCGCACCATGCGGCTGGCGGTGATGGAGAACTTGTTGAAGCGGGTGCCCGCCGCCTCGTAGGCGTAGGTCTGTCTGCCGTAGGGCGCGTCGGCCGGCGTGCCCGGGCTCCACACCTTGTAGCTCTTGCCGATGTGGTAGCCCGCGTCGCGCAGGAGCAGGGGATAGCTCGGGATCGCCGGATCCCACTCGGCGCCCAGCAGGATCGCGGCCCGCCCGGTGCGGAAGAAATACTGGCCGGAGAGGAGCGAGCTGCGGCAGGGCGTGCAGCTCGGCGACGGCACGAACGCATTGCGAAAGAGAACCCCCTCGCGGGCCAGTCCGTCGAGGTGCGGCGTCTTCAGAAGCGCGTTGATCGTGGGCCGGGCGTCGTGCGCCGCGTAGCAGTTGGCATAGCGGCCCCAGTCGTCGGCGAACAGGAACACGATGTTGGGCCGCCGGTCGGGGGCCGGCGCGGCGTCGGCGGCGGCGGCAGGCGTGGCGGCGAGCGCGAGGCAGAGCAGTGGGATTCGCATAGGCAGGAGGGCTGGCCTCAAGTCTATTGCGCGAGCCCTTCGGCGCGCCACGAAACCCCCGGAAAGAATCTTTCATTCCGCGAGCCGCCGCTTTCACTTTTCACGAGCCGACGCGGTTCGCTTTTCACGAGCCGACGCTTGCCGACGTGCCATTGGCCGACCTACCCTTTCACGAATCCTTTCACGCACCTGAGACCAATGGTCAAAAAGACATCGTCACTGGGCCCCGCTGCGAAGGCGCGGGCGTGTTTTGCCGGGCTGGTGTTTTCCCGGCTG
>CAZDTC010000320.1:0-3257 GCA_964508125.1 uncultured Candidatus Kuenenia sp. | reverse complement strand
AAACGACGGCTTCTACTAACGTAATACCTGGACCACCTCGTGGGGGCCGATCAGGGGCACCCTCCCCTATCGCGGACCTTCATTCGACATGCTGACGCAATCTCGTGGGCCAAGCCGGTGGAGATTGCCATCGACAGGGGCGATGGCACGGCGAACACCCGCTCCCTTCGCCCCCTCACCGTAGACGCTCTCCTAGACCGATATTCGACCACTGTAACGGTTCGGAAGCGTAGTGCCGTTGCGGAGGCCGTCCGCATCAAATGCCTCCGTGGGACCGAATTAGCGCCCCTATCGCTGACCGCTGCCACTCCGGAGCGATTTGCCGCCTATCGAGATCGTCGGTTGGCCAAAGTCGCCCCGCCTACGGTCCGAAAGGAACTAGCGCTCTTGAGGCATATGTTCCGCCTCGCCCGCCAAGAGTGGGGAGTGCCGCTGGCATCCAACCCCGTCGCAGAAATCGAATCACCCGCTTCCGGCAAGGCCCGCAATCGGCGGCCAAGCCAGGACGAGACCAAGAACTTCGTTGCAGCTCTTGGTCGCTTAAGGAACCCTGTGATGCGCGCGCCAATCCAGTTCGCGCTCCAAACCGGCATGAGGCGAGGCGAACTAGTCAAGTGTGCGTGGACGCATCTGGATCGCTCGGCCCGGACGCAGCTGATTACCGAGACCAAGACGGACACTCCTCGCACTATTCCCCTCTCCAGCGCTGCCCTCGCTACGCTGGACGCGGTGGATACCGCGCTGCTCGTCAGTTCTCACGTATCACGTCGCCGATCAGCCGATAGGACGTACCATCGAATTGCTGCAGGCGCATGCTCCTGTAGGGCAGATAATTGTCGGGGGCCGTGTCAAGCGTGATCCCGGGCAGTGTCAGGGGAGTGCGAACACCTCTCATACTGGCCGCCTGCTTCAGCAGATTCTCCCGGGTGAGTTCGTCGCCGCACTGCCGAAGCAACTGCGCGACGATCACGCCATAGGTATATCCCGAGGCTACGAACGAATCGTAGGGGTTTAGACCGGGCGCCCACTGCTTGGCCCACGCGAGATATTCCTTCATTCCGGCGTCATCATCCCAGGCGGGGTCGCCGGGGCTCTTGGTGTTGGCGACAGTGATCACACCAGTTGCTGCATCGGCTCCTGCCGGCTTCAAGACTCCGGGCACCGAGGCCGAGCCAACCGGCAGATAGATCTGCGGCTTCCAGCCGAGTTCATGGCTCTTGCGAATGGCCTGGGTGGCATGCTTGCCCGTTGCCACGATGAACAGGGCGTCTGCGTTGCTCGCGCGTAGCTGGATGGTCTGAGCATCGACGGTCGGGTCGGTAGTCTCATAGGACACTTCCGCCACGATCGCCGAGGCATTCGCCCCGAGTGCCTGGCGGAAGCCCTCGACGTAGTCCTTGCCGTAATCGTCGTTTTGCCGAAGCACCGCGATCCGGGCCTTCGGATTGGCCGCGAGAATGTGGCGCGCATACACCGTGCCTTCCGTCCGGTAGGCAATCATGCCCATCATTGTCCACGGGTTGTGCGCTGGATCATTCCATTGTGCGGCGCCAGACAGGATCAGAAGTTGAGGCACTTTCTTCTGGTTCAGGTATCGATGTGTCGCACGATTGGTGGCCGTCCCTACCGTGTTGACGATGGCCAGCACATTGTCTCGTTCGACCAGTTGGCGAGTAAGTTCCATAGTCTTCGGAGCGCTGTAGCCATCGTCGAGTGAGAGAAGGGTCACTTTGCGGTTATTGATCCCTGACTGCGACTCGTTGAGATATTTGAAATAGGCGGCCTCCCCCTTGCCTACACCTGACAGAACTGAGACCGGACCACTGTATGGCAACGTCTGCCCCAGCTTGATTTCCGTATCACTGGCGCCGGGATCGTACTTTTTCTGGGCGTGTCCGGATACCGCTGATATCAGCGTCATAGCCGCTGCGGCAAACAGAACTACGGACAATCGCATTAGGTATTTCCTATGATAGTTCAGATAGTCGATGCTACGTCTCTAAAACGACGCAAAGTGTCGATCTGATCATCAAACCTTGCCATCCGATACATCGGGTACAGCATCACCATATCGGCATGGAGCTGCTTCCAACCGAGCGCCGCTTCGCCCCATGCTTGCGGATTGATATCGTGAAAACGAAGCCAGCCTTCCAAGCCGAAGTTCTTTGGATCACGCCCTAAACTCTGCATATGTTCGAACAGCATGGCGATCTTCGGCTCGGCTACCTCGGGCGACAGGATCGGCATGTAGCCGTCGCCGATGCGCGCAGCCCGCTTGATCACCGCGTCCGACGAGCCTCCGAACCAGATCGGGATCGGCCGCTGCACCGGCGCAGGCAAAAGGTTCACGGCTTCCAGCTTATGGAACCGCCCCTCGAAGCTCACAAGGTCCTCGGTCCAGAGCTTGCGCATCACTTCGATCTGCTCGGACTGCCGGGCGCCGCGTGTCTTCCACTCCATGTCTAGCGCTTCGTACTCGACGTGATTCCAGCCAACGCCGACGCCAAGGCGAAGGCGACCACCGCTGAGGATATCGACTTCAGCTGCCTGCTTGGCGACCACGCCGGTCTGCCGCTGAGGAAGGATAAGGACGCCACTGCACAGCTTGATCTTCTTGGTAACCGCCGCAATGAAAGCCAGCGTCGTGAAGGTCTCGTGGAACGGATCCTGCTCACTGTAAGTCGGTTTCCAATCGCCACGTGCCGCCGCTCCAAAAACATGATCGGCCACTTCAATGCAATTGTAGCCCATGTCTTCCGCAGCCTGCGCCCAATCCCGAACTTTCACCGGGTCAGTTCCAATGTCGCGGGTGGGGAATAGGGCATTCAAAAGCATTCGTGGCTCCGTAAAAGGATTTCAAGCACACTTCCCGAACGAGAGAGATGCTTCTACTTGAGCAGCTTCAGGCACTCGCTGGCGTCTTCCGCTGCGGTACGGGCCACGTCACGCGTCATCGAGCCGTTCATGACCATCGGTCGAACCGCACTGGTGAGTGCCTCCTTGATGTCGGTCTTGGGCGTGATCGACGGCGCGACCTTGCCGTAGATCGTTTTCGCCTCGGGTGAAAGCCCGCCGGAGCATGCCGTCGCCGCGGCCTGATCGGCCTTTGCGAACACCGGCGTGAGGGCGATCAGGGCGGTCAGAATAAGAATGCGATGTCTCGTCATGTGCTTGCTCAATGGTTCATGAGGGATGCCAACGCGGCCTGATCGGCCCCCACGAGGTGGTCCAGGTATTACGTTAGTAGAAGCCGTCGT
>CAZDTC010000319.1:0-3263 GCA_964508125.1 uncultured Candidatus Kuenenia sp. | reverse complement strand
CTACCGCACGGACCGCCTTGAAAAGGACATGCTTCAGATCCACGTGATGCGGGCCGACGGCTCGGACGACGTGGCGATCACAGAAGGGAAAGGAGTGCACTGGGCGCCCTACTGGCATCCGACGAAGCCCTGGCTGATCTGGACCGGCGCCGATCATTCCGACCCGACGCAGCGGCCGAACTACGACCTGCAGATCGCCCGCTACGACACGTCCGGCGGCGCGTTCCGGGCGGGCGCGGCGCTGCGGCTCACCGACCACGAAGGAGCCGACGTGCTGCCAAGCTTCTCGCCCGACGGCACGCTGCTCATGTGGACCGCCAGCCGCGACGGCGGCGGCCGGTCGCCGGCCAGCCAGCTCTGGGTGTCGCGGCTCGACCTCGGCGCGCTCGACCGCGACCTCCCGCCGCTTGCCCCGGCCGCCACTGCTGTGGAGACGCCCCGATGACCGGTTTGCTACGCTCGGATGCGATCGCCATGGTGGGCGGCGGCCAGATGGCCCTGGCGCTCGCCGAAGGCTTCTGCCGCGCGGGCCTCGTGCACGCGGGGCAGATCACCGTGTTTGACCCGAGCGACGTGGCCCGCGAGCGGCTCGCGGCCCGCGTGAGCGGCGTGCGGTTCGCCGCATCGGCGGCGGAGGCCGTGCGCGGGGCGGGCCTTGTGTTTCTCGCCGTCAAGCCGCAGCAGGCTGCCGTCGCGTGCCGCGAACTCGCGCCGGCGCTCGCGGCCGACGCCGTGCTCGTGTCGATCGTCGCCGGCCTGCCCATCGCAGCGCTCGCCGACCTCGCGGGCTCGCGGCGGATCGTGCGCGTGATGCCCAACACGCCGTGCCTCGTGGGCCGGGGAGTGTCGGTGGTGTGCCGCACGCCCGAGGTGCCGGCGGCCGCCGCCGAGGCCGTGCTCGGGCTGCTCGGCGCCGTGGGGCACGTGCACGAGGTCGACGAGGCGTTGCTCGACGCCGTCACCGGCCTCTCGGGCTCGGGGCCGGGGTTCGTGGCCCTGCTCGTCGAGGCGCTGTCCGACGGCGGCGTGAAGGCGGGCCTGCCGCGGCCGCTCGCGCTGGCGCTCGCCGTCGAGACGCTCGCGGGCACCGCGGCGCTCCTCGAGCAGACGGGTGAGCATCCGGCGCAGATCAAGGATCGCGTGTCGAGCCCGGGGGGCACGACGATCGCCGGCCTCGCCGTGCTCGAGCAGCGGGGCGTGCGCAGCGCCCTCATCGACGCCGTCGTCGCCGCCGCCGCCCGCGCGAAAGAACTCGGCAAGGGGTAGGACAGGCGTCCCCAGTGGGGTAACCGTCCCGGTTGCCAATGCGGCCTCAACTCTTGGCAAGCGGGACGCTTTCCCCACGCTGGTCGTTACTTCCGCTTTTTCTTGGCGGCCTTTTTCACGGCCTTTGGCTTCTTCGCCGCTTTCTTGACGGCCTTCTTGCCGCCGAAGATCGCGTCCCAATTCTGGGCGTAGGTGCTCGTGCTTCCGACGCGGATGACAGACATGGCTTCGCTCCCGTGTGTTGCGTGCTTGATTCGTAGCGATCGCGGGCCGGCCCTGTCAAGAATCGTCGAGAAGCGACACGATCTCGAGGGCAGGGCGGCCGAGACGTTCGGGGAGCGACGTGCGGCCCGGCGAGGTCACTGCCGCCGACGGCGCGGCAATGGTGAGCGCGAGCACGTTGCGCTCCTCGAGCAGACCGGTCACGTCGTGGCTCCAGCGCGCCTGCCCGCTGCGAAGGGCCGGCAGCGGCGAGCCGTTGACGGCGATCGCGGCGTCGCCGGGCGATTCAACCACGAGCCGCACGCGGTCGCCCGGCCCGACGCCGCTCGGACGGCCGAAATTCCGGCGCCAGATGCCGGTGCCGTCCTGCGGCTCCCAGGCCGCGGCCAGATTGATCGAATGCCGCTCCACGCGGGCCGCCGGGAGCACGACGGCCCGCCCCGAGGCCGTGCCGCCAAGCAGGGCCTCGGCATGCTCCCCGACGCTCTCGAGCGCGAGCATCGTCACAGGAAAAACATCGCGCACGCGCGGCCAGAGGGCGGCCAGCCGGGGCCAGAGCGCCGCTCGCTCGGCCTGCGTCGGCAGCGTGGCCGCGTCGATGCCCGAGAGCGTGATGCCGCGGAGAATGAAGGGATACACCGTCGTCGGCAGGTCGACGCCGGCCGCCATGCCGATCGCCGCCGCGACGCCGCCGGGAAGCAGGCCCTTGAGCGCGTCGGCCAGGATCGACCCGCCCACGGTGTCGATCACGCCGGCCCAGCGGCCGCGGTGCAAGGGCTTGCCGGCATCACCGCGCACCTCTTCGGGCGAGATGACCGCGGCAACGCCAAGGCGGCGGAGCACGGCCCCGAGCGCGGGCTTGCGGGTGCACGCCACCACCTGCCTCCCGGCAGCCGCGAGGGCCGCCACGGCGAGCATCCCCACGCCGCCGCTCGCGCCGGTGACGAGCCACTCGGCGTCGGGCGGCGGCTCATGGCCTGGCGGCCTGACCTGAGAAAGACGATCGATCGCGAGCAGCACCGTGAGGCCGGCCGTGCCCATCGCCATCGACTCGCGGGCCAAAAGCCCCGTCGGCAACGGCACGATCGCATCAGCCGGAGCCCGCAGCATCGTGGCGAAGCCACCCTGCCGCGTCTCACCGAGGCCGTTGCCGGTGACCACCACAGGCGTTCCAGCAGGCAGCCCGCCACAGGCCTCGACGAGTGTGCCGGCGGCATCGATGCCGGGGACGAGTGGAAGCGTCTTCGCGACGCCGGGATGCCCCGAACAGGCGAGTGCGTCTTTGTAGTTGAAGCCTGCGGCAGCCACGCGCACGAGCGGCCCGGCCTCGGCGGGCGTGCCGGGGAGCGGAGCGATGCCGCCCACGGCCCGCCCGTCCGACCGCCGCTCCACGAGCCAGCACCGTTCGGATCGGTCGCCGCTGCGGTCGGTCATCAGGGGGTTTGCTCCGTGGAATCCGTCCGGGCGATATACTGCCCAACCCGGATCGTCCGGAACGACAGAATACACCCGACCCGCAGACCGCAGGAGCCTCAACGCCATGGGACAGCACGCCCTCGAATTCACCGACGACAACTTCCAGAGCGAGGTTCTCGACTCGCCGGTTCCGGTGCTCGTCGACTTCTGGGCGCCGTGGTGCGGACCGTGCCGGATGATCGGCCCGACGATCGAGGAACTCGCGGCCGAGAACGCCGGCACGTTCCGGATCGGCAAGGTGAACGTCGACGACAACAACCGCGTGGCGATGGCCTACAACGTGGCGAGCATCCCCACGA
>CAZDTC010000318.1:0-3267 GCA_964508125.1 uncultured Candidatus Kuenenia sp. | reverse complement strand
GTGCCGCCGGCTCCGAATGCGGGTGGTTATCGCGTGCCCTGCTGTCCGGCGAGACGGTAGGGGCGACCCCGAGCCGGAGCCAACGAGTTAGCCAGGCAAGCGGGACGCTTGCCCCACGTGCCGGCAGACCGGGTCGTGCCTATAATGTCGGCATGAAGATTCGTGCCCTCGCCGTCGCCTGCCTGCTCGGGGCCGCGTTCGTCGCGGCCGAGGCGCTCGGCTGCCCGAATTGCAAGGACGGGATCGCGGCCAATGATCCCGAGGGGGCGAACCTCGCGCGCGGCTTCTTCTACAGCATCCTGCTCATGCTCGCGATGCCGCTCACGCTCGTCGGCTCGTTCGGCGCCTACGTGTGGCGCGAGATGCGCCGGCAGCAGCGGGCTGACGTGTCGCAGCCGCCGCAGCCGTGAGCGAGCCCGCGCCGCCCGCCGACGTGCCCGCAAGCACCGGTGCGGGCCGGCCACGACGAGCGCCTCGCAACTATCTCGCCGGTCCCGAGCGGCGCCGGCTGTTTTGGCGGTTCATGCCGCCGGCGATCGTCCTGTTTCTCGCGCTGGGTTGGATCGAACGCACATGGCTGCGGCCGACCGCGCCGCCGCCTGCGCCGCAGATCGACACGCGGCTGCCGGGCGCCACGATCGAGCGCACGGTCGACGACGCCGTCGTGATCGAGGCGGATCCCGAGCCGTTCATGGCGGAAGCCGACGAGGTCGGGGCGTCGGCCTCCGCCCTGGCCGAGGTGCGCGACGACACGGTGTTTCGCTCGGGCGACGAGGAGGCGTGGTTTCAGATCTGGATGACGCTCCGCTCGGGCGACGCGGAGGCGCTGCGTCGGTCGAACGCCCGCAGCGTGAGCTTCATCGAATTGTTTGGCCAACCGCGGAGCTTCCGCGGTCGACTGGTGCGGTTCAAGGGCACGGTCCACAGGCTGCAGAAGGTGGCCGCCCCGCCCAACGACTACGACATCGCGGACTACTGGCAGGCGTGGGTGGAGCCCGACGGAGGCCCGGCATCGCCGATCGTCGTCTACTTCCTGCGGCTCCCCGAGGGCATGCCACAGGGGATGCGGGTCCGCGAGCCGGTCGAGGTGGTCGGCTACTTCTTCAAGCGCTGGGCCTATGAAGCGCGGGACACGATCCGCAGGGCCCCGCTCGTGATGTCGCTCGAGCCCATCTGGAAGCCGCTGCCGCCGCCCCCGCCCGGCGGCACCGCCGTCGGAGGTTATGCACTCTTCGCGATGGCCGGGCTCGTCGCCGCCACGCTCCTTGCCATGCGTCTCGCCGGCCGCGGCGCGTTGCACAAGCCGGCCGTCGAGCCCGACAATCTCACCGCGGCGCTCGCCGGCGTCGAGACGGTGTCGCCGTCCGAGGCGCTCGCCCGGCTGGCTGCGGCGGAACAGGCCGCCGAATCACCGACTGCGACTCCGCCCCCCGTTCCGCGGGACGAAACGCCCTGAACTCCACAACAAGGCTCGGCATGACACACCCATTCGGCGCCACCCGAAAACATCCTGTCGCCTGCGCGCCGCGCGTGCCGTCCACGATCGTCGTGTTGCTCGTGCTCCTCGCGGGAACCGCGCACGCCGCCGACCGCCCCGTCGGCCCGCCGGCCGAATACCTCGCGACCTGGAAGCTCGATCGGCCGGCCCGCGCGGCGATCGAGACGCCCGGTCCATGGACCGTGGAAAAACTCCAGATCTGCCTGCGGCTGCTCGCGCGGCTCGGGCTGGCTCCTCCCGACGCTCTCGCCGCCTGGTCCGAGTCCGCCGCGCCCGTCGTCGACACGCTGCCCGAGCCGGGCGATGCGTTCGTGAGGATCGAAGGCCGGGCGGTGTTCGCGGCGCCGCTCTCGCTGCCGCCGGAGCAGGCCGAGATCGCCAACCGCCCGGCGCTCGACGTCGTGCGCGTGAAGACCGCCGCCGGCCTCATCGACGTGATCGCCGATGCCATTCCGAAGGCCTGGCCGCGCTGGCAGCCGCTCGACGAGCCGGTGACGGTCACGGGGCTCGCCATCTCGACGGCCCCCGGGCCGCGGCCCGAGCCGGAGGACGGCGCTTCCAGCGCCTGGCCCGCCGACCCGGCCGGCCTGCTCGTGGCGGCCCGGCGCATCGCCTGGCATCCGGTCACGCCGCTCGGCACGCTCGGCATGGACTACGGCCTCTTCGACACGGTGGAAGATGGCAAGAAGCTCGTCGCCGGCGACACCGACGCGTTCTACGCGCTGCTCGCAGCAGCCGGCCGCGGCACGCAGTCGGCACTCGAGCAGGCCGCCGGCCCGCCGGCCGACGCCATCGCCCTCATCGATCCCGCCCGGCGATGGTTCGGAGAGCATCGCGGCGATCCGGTCACGTTCCAGGGCACAGCCCGCCGGGCCACGCGCATCCAGATCGATGAGCCACGCCGCCGCCGCGAGATCGGCGGCGACCACTACTGGGAGCTGTTCGTGTTCGTGCCCACCTCGCTGATCAAGGTCAACGACCGCCTTCAAGACACCTACCCGATCGTGTGCTGCGTGCGCGACCTGCCCAAGGGGATGCCCACGGGCCAGCAGATCAACGAGCAGGTGCGTGTGAGCGGCTTTGCGATGAAGCGCTATGCCTACCCGCTGCCGAAGGAGCAGGGCAGCGACGTGGCCGAGTCCACCCGCCAGGAGACGCCGCTCGTGATCGGCAAGCGTGCCCTCTGGGTGCCGGAGGCGTCGAACGCCAACGCCACGAGCCTGCTCGGCTGGATGTTCCTCTCGCTGGCCGGCCTCGTGGGGCTCGTGCTCGCCTTCGGGGCGTGGCGGCTCAGTCGCGACGCCCGCCTCGCGCGCAAGCGGCAGCGGGCCTCGCTCCCCGACCGCGTGCAACTGCCGTAGCGCACGCGCGGGGCTTGTCTGCGCCTGCCGCGGTGGCCACACTCCGGGCCACCTCAGGAGACTCATCGGCCATGCGACGTGCAAAAATCTCGATCATCGGCGCCGGCAACGTCGGTGCGACCACCGCCCACTGGTGTGCCGCCGGCGAGCTCGGCGACGTGGTGCTGCTCGACATTCCCGCCACCGAAGGCATGCCCGCCGGAAAGGCGCTCGACCTCTTCCAGGCATCACCGATCATGGGCTTCGACGCGAAGCTCACCGGCACGACCAACTGGGCCGACACCGCGGGCAGCGACGTCGTCGTGGTCACCGCCGGCATCGCCCGCAAGCCGGGCATGAGCCGAGACGACCTCCTCTCGACCAACGCCAAGATCGTGGGCGACGTGGCCGCGCACGTCCGCGACACCA
>CAZDTC010000317.1:0-3303 GCA_964508125.1 uncultured Candidatus Kuenenia sp. | reverse complement strand
CCAGGCGCTCGAAGAGCTCTTCGCCCGCTATCGCGCTGAGCATCCCGACGACGCCGTGATTCCGCGGCCGTCGCACTGGGGCGGCTTCCGCCTCGTGCCGGAGCGGATCGAGTTTTGGCAGGGGCGGCCGAATCGGCTGCACGATCGCCTCCGCTACCGCCGCGTCGCCGGTGGCTGGGGCGTGGAGCGGCTCGCGCCGTGAGCCGGCATCGCCGGGCTTGTTGGAGTCACATCGCTGTGGAGCACATGATGAATGAACCGTTGAAGACACGAGGATCGACGGCGCTCGTGGTGATGATGCTGATGGTTGCCGGCGCCGTGGCGGCCGAGCCGGAGCCTCCCTTCGTGGTGCAGAAGACGGCCACCGGCGGGGCGACGGTGCTCCTCGATGGGAAGCCGGTCGCCGAATACATCGTCGATCGGGCGAACAAGCCGTTTCTGTGGGGAATCATCGGCCCGACCGGCAAGCAGATGACCAGGGCTTTTCCCCAGGCCGACGTGCCGGGCGAAAGCAGCGACCACGTGCACCAGCGCGGGCTCACCTTCGGCCACCAGGGCGTCGCCGGCTTCGACACGTGGACCGAGCCCGCGAGCCACCGCGGCGATTCGTCGTTTGCCGAGCGGCTGGGGAAACTCGGATCGATCCGTCACATGGGCTACCGCACGCTCGCGGGAGGCACGACGGCGGTGATTCACGCCCAGAGCGAGATCTGCGACGCCGGCAACAAGCCGCTGCTGGCGGAGGAACGGCGGATGACGTTTTCCGCAGCTCCGTCGCGAAGGATCATCGATGTCGACATCGACCTCATCGCCGCCCACGGCCCGGTGGAACTCGCCGACATGAAGGATGCGGGGGTGTATATCCGCGTGCCCGACAGCATGGCCGTCGATCGCAAGCAGGGCGGCACGATCATCAACAGCGCCGGGCAGCGCGACGGCGACGCGTGGTCGAAGCCGGCCGCGTGGGTCGATTACAACGGGCCGGTGGATGGCGAGCACCTGGGGATCGCGATCCTCAACCATCCATCGAGCTTCCGGCATCCCACGCGCTGGCATGTGCGGACCTACGGCCTGTTTTGCGCGAATCCGTTCGGGGCCCGGCAGATGGACCCCACGGCGGAGAGCGCGGCCGTGTCGCTCGAGGCCGGCGAGCGGATCAGCCTCCGGCATCGGTTCATTTTCCACGCGGGCGATGAACAGGAGGCCGGCATCGCCGCGGCGTATGATGCCTATGCGGCGGAACCGAAGTAAGACAGGCTGAAGCCCGTCCTCCACGAATGCGCGACACAGCGAAAAAACTCCGCGCTGCCCGCCGTGTGCTCGTCACGGGTCTCCGCGACGCGTCGCTCGAAGCCGCCAGCGCGGCCTGCGACCTCGCCGAAGCGCTCGGCGCGGCGGTCGATTTCGGGGAAGCCGACGTCGATCGCCCCGCCGGCCCGACGATCGCCCGCGTCGGCGCCGTCACGGCCGATCCCGAGGAGATGCGCGACCGGGCCGACCTCGTGATCCTCTGGGGCTGCGATCCCGAGAAGGCAGATCCTGCAGCGGCGGCTCTCGCTCCGCCGCAGGCCACGGTGCTGCGGATGCCGCCGCCCGGGGCCGACTCCGTCGCCGCGGCCCGGCTCGTACACCTGCTCGTGCGCGGCGGCGATCCGCCGGCCGGCGGCGGCGCGGGGATCGAGGCCTGCCTCGCCGCCCGTGATGCGATCAATCGTGCCTCGTGCGTGGCGATCCTCACCGACGACTCGGCCGACCCGCTCGGCCTCGAGCCGTGGGCGATCACGCACCTCGTGCGCGAGATCGCCCATGCGAAGCCGGCGTTCGAGATTCCGCTCGGCAGGGGAGGCCATGCGGCCGCCGCCGCCGTGTGCACGTGGCGCTATGGCGCGGCCGGTGCGATTGCCCGCGCTGATCGCGATGGCGGCCGCTTCCTGCCGGGTGAGGCATCGGCCCGGCGCCTGATCGAGCGCGGCGAAGTGGATTGCGTGGTGGCCGTCGGGAAACTCGCCGGCTTGGTCGCCACGGCGCTGTCTCGCCGCCCGAGCGGCATCGAGGTGATTCAGGTCGAGGCCGATCCTGCGGCGTTGCGGGCGTTGTGCGAGGCCGTCGCCGTTGCGTTTGCCCGCTCGATGCTATAATTTTCGGGTCGAAATGACCGTCTCCCCCGGAGGAGTGTGGCATGCAGCGGTCTGCGCCCGCCTTTTGCAAATGGATCGTCACGGGCTCTGGGCTCGGGCTCGCGATCGCCTGCCTGGCCGGGCCCGCCGGGGCCGCTGGCCCCGACTTCCAGCGCGACATCCAGCCGATCCTCGCCGAGCACTGCGCCCACTGCCACGGCATCGACGAATCGACCCGCCAGGGCGGCCTCCGGCTCGACATCCGGCAACATGCCCTCGAAGGGGGCGACTCCGGCACGCCGGCGATCGTGCCGGGCACGCCGGAGGACAGCGAGATGGTTGCCCGGATCCGCTCCACCGATCCCGACGTGATCATGCCGCCGCCGCACGAGAAGAAGCCCCTCTCCGACGCCCAGAAGGCGCTGCTCGAAGCCTGGATCGCCGACGGCGCCGGCTACCATCCGCACTGGTCGTTCGTGCCGCCGCAGAAGGCCGTGGTGCCGGCCGTGCCGGGAGCCTCGCAGCCGATCGACGCCTTCATCGGTGAGCGGCTCGCCGCGAAGCGGATGCAGCCTGCGCCTCCGGCCGACGCGGCCGCGCTCTGCCGCCGGCTGTATCTCGACATCATCGGCCTGCCGCCGTCGCCCGACGACATCGCCGCCTTCGAGCGCGAGGGGTATGAGAAGACGGTCGAGAAGCTGCTCGCCAACCCCAAGTATGGCGAGAAGTGGGCCCGCCACTGGCTCGACCTCGCCCGCTACTCCGATTCCAACGGCTATGAGAAGGATATGCCGCGGGAGATGTGGATCTGGCGCGACTGGGTGATCAACGCCTTCAATCGCGACCTGCCCTACGACCAGTTCGTGATCGAGCAGATCGCCGGCGACCTGCTGCCGAACGCCACGCAGGACCAGATCGTGGCCACCGGCTTCCTGCGCAACAGCATGCTCAACGAAGAAGGCGCGATCATCCCGGAGGAGTTCCGGATGGCGGAGATGTTTGATCGCGTCGACTGCGTGGGCAAGGCGGTGCTCGGCCTCACCACGCAGTGCGCCCAGTGCCACACGCACAAATTCGACCCGATCACGCACGACGAATACTACGGCCTGTTCGCCTTCTTGAACGACACTCACGAGGCCCGGTCGTATGTCTACACGCCCGAGCAGCTGCAGGCCCTCGCCGCGAT
>CAZDTC010000316.1:0-3311 GCA_964508125.1 uncultured Candidatus Kuenenia sp. | reverse complement strand
CGCGGCCCCCGTTCCACGGCTTCCTCCTCGCCGGCCACGGCCTCTACACCTGGGGCCGCGACCTCGCCGAGGCGCGCCGCCACATCGAGATCCACGAGTTCCTGTTCGAGGTGGTCGCCCGGAGCCGCACGCTCGCCACGGCCCGTCCGCATTCCTGATCCGTTCAGACGCTCCTTTTCATCCCGCAAGCGCGAGGAGGTTTCCATGGCCATCGTGACCGTGCCCGCCGAGAGCCGGAAGATCACCGACCCCGCCGAGATCAGGGCCTTTCTCGCCGCGCACGGCATCGACTACTCGGTGTGGCCGCTCGCCGACCGCGTCGATCCCGCCGCGCCGGCCGAGACGATCCTCGCGGCCTACGCCCCGGAGATCGACGAGCTCAAGCGGCGCGGCGGGTTCGTCACGGCCGACGTCGTCGACGTCTACCCCGACACGCCGAACCTCGGCGCCATGCTCGACAAGTTCAACAAGGAGCACACGCATACCGAAGACGAAGTGCGGTTCATCCTCCAGGGCCGGGGCGTGTTTCATATCAACCCGGGCGACCGGCCCGTGTTTGCGATCGAGGTCTGGGCCGGCGACATGATCAGCGTGCCGCTCGGCACGCGGCACTGGTTCGACCTCTGCACCGACAAGCGGATCCGGGCGATCCGCCTGTTTCAGGACGTGAGCGGCTGGACGCCGCACTACCTCGCCGACGGGGTGCACGCCGGCTACGAGCCGCTGTGCTTCGGGCCGGCGTGGATTCCGCCCGCCGGAAGGATCGGCACGTGATCGTGTTCGACGGCCGCGGCATCCTCCTCGACGTCGAGGGCACGACGTCGTCGATCTCGTTCGTCTATGACGTGCTCTTCGAGTTCGCCAAGCGACACGTGGGGGAGTTTCTCTCGGGGCGTGCCGACGATCCGATCGTGCGGTCGCTCGCCGCCGGGATCGCGGCCGAAGCGAACGTCGATTCTCAGGCGGCCCCGGAGCGGCTGGCCCTGGCGGCGATCGATCTCATGAACCGCGACGTGAAGAGCACGCCGCTGAAAACGCTCCAGGGCCTGATCTGGCGCGGGGGCTTCGAATCGGGCGAACTCGTGTCGCACGTGTTCGCCGACGTGCCGCCGGCCCTCGAACAGTGGGCCGCCTCGGGGCTCGACGTGCGGATCTATTCGTCTGGCTCGATCGAGGCCCAGCGGTTGTATTTCGGGCATACGAGCGCCGGCAATCTCCTGCCCCACCTGCGCGGCCACTACGACACGACCACGGGCCCCAAGCGGGACGCGTCAAGCTACGCGAAGATTGCCGCCGACATGGGAATCGAGCCGCGGCAGATCCTGTTTGTGAGCGACGTGGGGGCCGAGCTCGACGCCGCCCGCTCGGCCGGCATGGCGACAGCCCTGGCCGTCCGCCCCGGCAACCGTGATCCAGGCGGCCTGCTCGATCACGAGCCGATCTCGTCATTCACGGAAATCGTGGTCTGACGCCGATATCATCCGCGACGATGGACACCCGGACGAGTTCGAGCATGACCGAAGCCATCGTTCGCTGTGCCGTCGGCGTGTCGACCTCGCCCGACATCACCGCCGCGATCCGCAACGCCGCCGCAGACGCCCGCGCCGGGCTCGGGGCGAGCGCCGACCTCGCGGTGGCGTTCGTCTCCGGGGGGCATGACTCGCCGGTGCGACCCGCGCTCGAGGGCCTGGCCGACGAACTGGGCGTGCGCCACGTGATCGCCACGACCGCCGAGGCGGTGCTCGCTGGGAGCCGGGAGTATGAGTCGGGGCCGGCCGTCGTGGTCTGGCTCGCCCGACTGCCCGGGGCCACGATCGTGCCGCTGTCGCTCGAGTATGCCCAGGCGGGAGACGGGGGCGTGTTTCTCGGATGGCCCGATGAGCTCGAGGGCGAGTGGCCGCCCGACGCCACGCTCCTGCTGCTCGCCGATCCGTTTTCATTCGACGTCGACCGGCTGATGCGGCGGATCGACGAAGATCATCCGGGCGTGCCGGTGATCGGCGGCTTCGCCAGCGGCGGCGCTCGGCCCGGCGGCAACACGCTCGTCGTCGGACCCACGTCGTATGATTCTGGCGCCGTCGGTGTCGTAATCGGAGGCTCGCCGATCAGGGCCGTCGTGTCGCAGGGATGCCGGCCCGTCGGCACGCCGCTCGTCGTCACGAAGGCGGAGGAAAACCTGATCGTAGAGCTCGGCGGCCGGCCGGCGCTCGAGCGACTGCGTGAGATCTTCGCCGCACTCGATCCGGCCACGCAGCAGCTCGTGAAGACGTCGCTTCACGTGGGCCGCGCCGCCAGCGAATACCAGGATCATCGTCAGCGCGGTAATTTCCTGGTGCGCAACGTCGTGGGGGCCGATCCCGACATGGGCGTGATCGCGATCGGCGATGCCGTGCGCGTGGGGCAGACGGTGCAGTTCCACGTCCGCGACGCCGGCTCCGCCCACGACGACCTCGTGGCCCTCCTCGCCGAGCGGCGCGTCGAACGGCATGAGCCGCCCGCCGGCGCGCTCGTGTTCACCTGCAACGGCCGCGGGTCGCGCCTGTTCACCGCTCCGCACCACGACGCGACCGCTCTGCAGGAGAGCCTGGGCCCCATGCCGGCCGCCGGCTTTTTCGCGCAGGGTGAGTTCGGACCGATCGGACGGCGAAACTGCATCCACGGGTTCACGGCCAGCATCGCGCTCTTCGAGCAGCGCTGAACAGCGTGAAAAATGCGGCGGGTTTGCCGTTGCCCGGCCTGGTTTCCCGCCCTACCCTCCTGCTGCCTTTTCGGGAGGTCTTCGAGATGCAGCCGCATGATTTCGGATCGTGGCTCGCCGGTGTCTGCCTGGCCGCGATGTGCTGCGGATGTGCGCACAACCACGGCAACAACTACGCCTACGCGCCTCCGTACGCGCCACCTGTGTATCCACAGCCCGGAGCGGTTATGCAGCCGGTGGCATATGCGGCGCCGGTGGCTGCCGGATCGGTGGTCGCAGCGCCCGGAGCCGTGGTCGGATCGCCCGGACCGGTCGTGGCCGGTCATTCGACGCCCTGCCCACAGGGGGGTCCTGACGGCACGGTCGTGGGAACGCCCGTCGTAGTGGAGGGTGGTGGGCAGACGCCGCCATGCCCTCCCGGCCCGTGACGTGGGCCGGGAGGGCAAGCGTCTCGCTTGCCGAGAGTCGGGGTCGTATTTGGCAAGCGGGACGCTTGCCCCACGCGCCGTGTATAGTGGAGCTCACGTACGCTTTCAGGATGCCAGCGGACGGAGGTTCGCCGTGCCGAGTCGCTGGTCCGTTGCGCAGTCGCGATCGCCCGAATTGATGGACG
>CAZDTC010000315.1:0-3366 GCA_964508125.1 uncultured Candidatus Kuenenia sp. | reverse complement strand
AAGGACGCGGTCGTGGACCAGCTGCGGACGCCGAGCGGGAAGCGGCCGAGCGTGCAATTGCGCGGGGCGACGCTGCGGCTCGCGCTGCATCTCGTGGGCGACGTGGCCACGGTCTTCCGCGATGCGGCCGGCCGGTCGCTCCACCAGCGCGGCTGGCGGATGGAGGAGGTGGAGGCCCCGCTCTCGGAAGTGCTCGCCGCGGGGATTCTCGGAATCGCCGGCTGGTGGCGCCCCGGTGAAGCCGCCGCGTCGAGCGGCGAGCCCGTGCTCGATCCGCTGTGCGGGTCGGGCACGTTCGTGATCGAGGCGGCCACGATCGCCGCGGGGATGGCGCCCGGGCTGTGGCGGGCCCGGCGGAAGGCGCATGGCTTCTTTCGATTTCGCGACTGCGATAAGCCGCTCGTGCAGAAACTCGTCGCGGAGCTCGAAGCCCGCATTGTCGAGCCGACTGGCTCATTCCAGGCGAGCGACCTCGACCCACAGGCGGTGGAGGCCGCGCGGGCATGTGCCGCGGCCGCGGGCGTAACGCAGAGCGTTTCGATCGCCCAGCATCACTTCGAAGAGGTGCGGCCGGAGGGTCCGCCGGGACTCGTGGTCACGAACCCGCCCTACGGCGAGCGGCTTCCGCTGCCGCGGGCCGGCGCGCTCTTTCGCCGGCTCGGCGACTGGCTCGTGCAGCGGTGCGGCGGCTGGCGGGCGGCGATCCTCGCCCCCGATACGCCCGTGGCCGGCCACCTCGGGCTGCGGCCCACGCAGCGCGTGCCGCTCATGAACGGCCCGATCGCCTGCAGGGTGCTCGAGGTCGAGATCAGGGAGCGGTCTCCGCTGCCGGCCCGTCCCCCTCTCCCTCCGGGAGAGGGCCGGGGTGAGGGTGCCTCCGCGCCAGTTCCCGTTTCCGACCTCGAAGCCCGGAGCGGAAGCGACGGGACCCCGCGTCATGTCCGCGCGGGCTCGCGGCCCGTCGCCGATCAACTCGGTGACTTCCGCCGCCGGCTCGCGAAGCGGTTCAAGCACCTCTCGAAGTGGGCGCGGCGACAGGGGATCGAGGCGTTCCGTGTCTACGATCGCGACATTCCGGAAATCCCGCTCGTGATCGACTGGTACGCCGGCTGGCTGCATGCAGCCGAATATGAGCGGCCGCACGACCGCACCGAGATCGAGCACGACGTGTGGCTCGACAAGATGATCGAGGCGGCGGCGCTCGAGCTTGGAGTACCACCGAGCCAGACGTTCCTCAAGGTGCGCAAGCGGCAGCGGGCCGGCGGGCAGTATGAAAAGGTCGGCGAGCGGCAGGCGGTCGTCGCCGTGCACGAAGGCGGCCTCGAGTTCGAGGCGAACCTCTCCGACTATCTCGACACGGGCTTGTTTCTCGACCACCGTCAGACGCGGGCGATGGTCCGCGCCGAGGCCGGGGGCAAGCGGTTTCTGAATCTCTTCTGCTACACGGGCAGTTTCACGGTGTACGCGGCGGCGGGCGGGGCCGCCGAGACGACGAGTGTCGATCTTTCCAATACCTATCTCGACTGGACGCGCACGAACCTCTCCAGAAACGGCTTCAAGGATGCCGGCCGGCACCGCACGGTGCGCGACGAGGCCCGCGCGTTCCTCGAGCATCGGGCGAAGCGGGCCGAGGCCCCCTTCGATCTCGTCGTCTGTGATCCGCCCACGTTCTCGCGTTCGGCGAAGAGCGAGACGCCGTGGGACGTGGAGCGCGACCACGCCGACCTGCTCGAACTCGTGGCGAAAAACCTCGCCCCTGGCGGTGTCGTGTATTTCTCGACGAACTTCCGTCGCTTCCATCTCGCGGAGGAGCGGCTTTCGCAGCTTTACACGATCCGAGAGATCACGCGGCAGACCATTCCCGAAGACTTCCGCAACGACCGCATCCACCGCGCCTGGCGACTGGTGAATCGTCACCCGGTTTGACGGGCCTTTCCTCGTGGTTCTACATTCGCCTGTCATGAGCGGCAGGCTTTTCATCAACGTTGGCCTTGCGGTGGCGGTGCTGCTCGGCGGCTGTCGGCCGGCGGACCCGACCGTCGTGAAGATCGTTTCGAGCCTGCCGCGGACGGGCTCTGCGAAGCAGCAGTCTGACACGATCGTGGGCGGGATCCGGATGGCGATCGAGGAGGCGGAGGGCAAGGCCGGCCCTTTCCGCGTCGAATACCTCGACCTCGACGACTCCACCGCCGCCGCCGGCCAGTGGACGAGCGAGGCCGAGGCGGCCAACGCCCGCCGCGCGCTCCAGGATCCCGACGTCGTCGCCTACATCGGCACGTTCAATTCGGGCGCCGCCAAGGTGTCGATGCCGATCCTGAATCTCGGCGACCTGCTGATGGTGTCGCCGGCCAATACGGCCGTCGGCCTCACGAAGCCCGGCCTCGGTGCGCCCGGCGAGCCCGAGGTTTACCGGCCCACCGGCCGGCTCAACTACACCCGAGTCGTACCCGCCGATGATCTCCAAGGGCCGCTCTCGGCCGACTGGGCCAAGCAGCGCGGCATCAAGAAGGTGTATATCCTCGACGACAACGAGGTGTATGGAAAAGGGATCGCCGATCTCTTCGACGAGCGCTGCCGGGAGATCGGCATCGAGGTCCTCGGCCACGACTCGATCGATGCCAAGGCGCAGGAGTTCAAGTCGCTGATGGCGAGCATCAAGGCCGCCGGGCCCGACCTCGTGTATTTCGGGGGCACGACGCAGAGCAAGGGCGGCCAGCTTGCGAAGGACATGACGAGCGCCGGCATCACGGCGCTTCTGATGGTGCCAGACGGCTGCCGCGAACAGGTATTCATCGACTCGGCGGGCGCGGCGAACCTCGAGGGCCGGTGCTTCGTGACGTTCGGCGGGCTGCCCCCGGAGAAACTCACGGGCAAGGGGGCCGAGTTCGTGGAGCGCTACCAGAAGAAGCACGGCGAACTGCCCGAGGCCTACGCCGTCTACGGCTACGAGGCGGCGTGCGTGGCGCTCCAGGCGATCCGCGACGCGGGCGTGAAGGACCGCCGTGCGATCACCGAAGCCGCCCTCGCGATCAAGGGCTTCGACGGCGCCCTTGGCGACTGGGGCTTTGACGAGAACGGCGACACGACGATGAAAACGCTCACGGTGAGCGTCGTGAAGGGGGGCAAATTCGAGTTCGAGGAGATCCTCGACGCGAATGCCGTGGGCGAGGCGGCTCCGGTGCGGTAAAAAGTCGAAACGCAGCCGCCATGCGCGGCATGATCGCCTCCGTCCTCCGCTGAGCTCGCCCCGTTGCAGTTCTTCCTCCAGCAGTGCCTGATCGGGCTCACGAATGGGGCGCTCATTGCGCTCGTGGCGCTGGGCTACACGATGGTCTACGGCATCATCGGCCTGATCAATTTCGCCCA